>JBFFNY010000067.1:0-7674 GCA_041562955.1 Desulfurivibrionaceae bacterium
AGAAAAGGTTTCGCCGTTAATGGTGGTAAGAGTGGAATCTTTCCAAAACCAGGCTTGGGCGTTATGGTTTGAACCACCCACGAATAAACAGGTGCAGAGAACCAGCCATGCTATTTTTGACATCGTAATAACGCTTCGTCTTTCCATGATTTTAAAATTTCCTCAATGATGTTGTTGCTAAGCTGACTCACACTGCTGTTCAGGCCAAAATGCATAATTTTACGGTAATCTGTACCTTGTCTCTCATGGTACGTCGACCACTGGATGGTACCGTCCTGGCCATTATAGACCTGAAGCTGGATTTTAATGTGGGGGTTGATATAGCTTCCTTCCATGGGTTCTCTCATTTCAAGGATTTCACCACCAATTAAAATATCCACACCCAGGCGTGAGGCGATAATCTGTATTTGTTCCACTGTCGGTTGTGTCCAGGGATTGATGTGTAACTCCCGGTACAACTCGATGATATCACCTTCAAGGGCAAGACGACCGGTTTGCTGTTGCACAAACTGGGAGAGCATTACTCTGTAGATGATTTTGTCTCCCTGGTTAAAATCAGTGCGGTTGATGATCGGTAAAATACCGATGCTGCAACTCTGAACTGATGTGTTTAGCTTATATCTCTGGATGCGTGGACCTGATCCGGCACATCCGTTTAATCCCCCCCAAACGATAAAAAGAAGGGGAGCCAAGGTTAGAAGTCTTCTGCCCATACTCCCCCCAGTGCCACCTGCTTGCCCTCAAGGTCTGCAAGAAAATCAATGTCTGTATCTTTCGTTTCTTCTGTTGTTTCTGTTTCAGGGCCGACAGGCGTTTCCTCACGTTGCAGGCGATTTCCCAACATGTCTTGGGCGTAGAGGCGATAGCTTATATCTTGATTTGCGGTTGCCTTTAAGGGCAGGTTGAGGTTCTGGGACGAATCTGTTCCGCTCCGCTCCGCAATGATCGTCCCGTCGTGATTACGTATTTGCAGGCGCCAATAGGCAAGGGGGATTTCGCCGTCGTATTTGAGACTTACAGCCAGGTTGTCTTCCTGTTTGTCCATGGCAAGAATCATGTTTGGTTTAGCCCGGACCACCCTGATTGATTCCTGAGAGGAAGCACTGTTGCCGGCGCGGTCCCACACCGTAAGGTCTATGGCGTAAAAACCATCCTGGACTAAACCGCCATTTTTCCCTTGCCCCCACCATGAAAAACGAGAAGGAAGACCCTGGTCGCCCTTATCTTCCATAACTTGATTGCCGTTTTCGTCATGCACAGTCATTTGCCAGCGGCTTATTGGTTCCGGTTTTTTTAATAGGGGTAAAATTTGAATCTGTTTTTGAAGAATGACTATACCATTGAGTTCCTGGCCTATAACCTGCAGGTTCAGCTCCGGCGACCTGCCATCCACACAGTAATGCCCTACTCGTATTTCACGGCTTGTAACGTTATCTTGTGCTATGGAGGCTGAGACCGCATAATGTTTGTCGGCTGTCCCGGAGGGCCAGGACGCTATGAATGCATTTTCTCCTTCGTCATATTGGGCCTCGATAATTTGCTCGCCGATAAAAAAGGAGATCGTCGTCTGTGCCAGAGTGGAGGGTGAGCCTTCCAGCTTGATCCGAGCATGTATCTGTTCTCCGGGTTTCACCATTTGCGGCGTGAGGTGTACTGATTCAATGCGGTGCTGAACGTTTACAACAGGGGCTGGTTCAAGGGCGACGGGGATGGAGCTTAGGGCCTTCTCTGCCACTCGTTTTTCGATCTCTTCCATATCCATCTGTTTCGAGAGGCCGAGGAGACGCACCTGTTCTGCGTCATTCAACTCCGCGCCTGAACTCCAGATAATACGTGAATCCCTGGTTCGGATGAGCTGCAGGTTCAGACTTAACGCAATGGACGGCGATTCCCGTCGTTGATTGAATGAACCGAGCAAGAGATATTCAACCTGAAGTTCTTCCTGCAGTCTCCGGATGTACGGTGAGCTGAGTTGTCCCAGCCAGCGGACACGGTTTTTGACCATAAAAGAGATGACGTCCTCATGATCTGCAATATTGAAACCTTTATCTCGGAGTATTTCTCCCAGGATGTGAGCTGTGGTGAAATTAACGCCATTGCCCCCCTGGCTCAGGTCTTCAACCGGTAATATGGCAATGCGGCTTGCGTTGCCCAGACTGACACTGCCAAGCAATAGAGCCAGGGCGAACAGGATGAGTCTGAAGGTTTTAAGGTTGATCATAGCTCTTGTCATCGATCTTAGCGGGGAATAGTGGACAGCATTTTATTCACAAGGTTCAGGCTGACCTCAAAGGTGTCTTTCGTGGCTAAGCCAAAAAGGCGACGCCAGGCAGAGTCGCCTGTTTCACTGCCGCTGGCCTGCCATATAATGAGGCCGCTTTCCACCTCAATAAGCCTGAGCGTAATGGACAGTTCAGGGTAGGCAACGGCCCCTTTCCGTCCTTCGTCGGAAAGGTCAACTGTGCCGAGGAGAACGGCTTGGATATTAAGGCGCTGTCCCAGGCGCTGCAGGGTTGGTTTGTCCAGTGGTTTGCCAATGCTGATGGCCTCTTCATGCAGATGGCTGTCCACCACTCCTTTGTCGACAACATCAAAAAGACCATCAGCAAGAATCTGGGTCATGGTGATATTGCGAATCCGTGCTGGGGCATATTCATCCGCACTGTTGTTTTCAAAAGGAAGGACAACAATGGCTTTGACATAACCGATATCAATGTTTTCCCGGTTGTAGCTCTCTAGATTTCCCTTAGCAGAGCAGCCCGACAGGCCGATGGTGAAAAGGAGCAGTAGGTGGAATAGTTTTTTTGTCATGATGAAGTACCTCAATATTATTATACCATGTTTGTCAGCAGGCTTGGGGGGATATGTGTTCATGTCTTATTTTATAATATTGAAAATCGGGCAACCAGTTGCGACTGCACCTGCCATTCTTGCTGAGTCTGGCTTTCAGAGTAGCTGCCGTTGCTTTGTAAGGTGAAATGGGGGCCTAAGGACCAACTGCCGAAAAGAGAGTATTTATTTATGATCTGGCTTGCGTTGACGTAGATATACGTGAATGAAAATTGTGTGGTGTCCGTGGGGGCAAGCGCCATGGACAGGGTGGCACCCTCACTTTCGCTCTCGCTGTTAACCCAGTTTTTGTTCCCGGTCAGGTGGATTGACATCATGTCGCTGGTGCGCCAGTTGAGGCTGAGGGTGGAGTCCGTTGCGTTATCACGATTACCCTCAAGATCCTGCTGATATCCTGTGGTCAGGTTCGCAGTCAGGCTGGGTACTAGACGAGCGGTGAGCGTCAGGTTTGTATTGTAATTGCTCGCGGTGAGATTTGTGCTGTCCTGAGTGGTATGGCTATAATTGAGGTCAAGACTGGCATCAAGATCCGGATAAAGGGCGGCTGTGGTCAGCATGCCGATATCATAACCGATGGACTGTCGGGTGGACGCTTCAAATTTTTCAGTTTGGCTTAACCCCATATTGATATTGAGAGTGTCAATGGGGATTGTGTTCATATTCAAGGCGTATGACCTGGTCTTGGACTCCTCGGTGTCACCGTTTTGTTGCGTTGTTTCGTTCAGCATCATGGTGGTGGAGAGTTTGGGCTGAGGCTGCCATTTTAAATTTCCGGTCTGATTATAGCGGCTATAATCAACACCTGAACCATATTGACCTTTATCCATGGAAAAACTGTAGCTCACTGAAAACGTATCGGTAACCATAAAGCCGAGGTTGAGATCCGTAATGGAGCTTGAGGATGTGGATGAGAGATCAAGTTTGCCTGAGCCGGTCACGGACTGGTAGGTTTCAACTTCAGAAAAATCAACGGTGACAATTGGGCTCGAGGTGATAACAAGTTTTAACCAGAGGTTGCTCAGTCCGGAAAGGGGCAGTTCAAAACGCTTTTCAGCACTGTTGTAGCTGAATGGCTGGCTTGTGGTGTTCAGCAGCCAGTTTGTGCCATTGTCGCTGGTGTACAGGTCAAAGGTGAAACCGGCACTGGTGGCGGATTGATCGGTGGTGGTGTAGAGGTAAATCATGTGGACGGGCTTGAAATCCATTTTCAGGCCAATATTATGTGGCGGGGTGTCAATTCCATCCGTGGATACGGATGATGCGGTGATAAGGTCGCCGTCATGCAGGGTAGGGGCAGGGGTAAGCTCTGCCGCAGTTAACAGCGGGGTTGCATCAAGCCCATGCAGAACCTGGGACAGGGATTGCTGGATCAGGCTAGTAGCCCCTGATGGTTCAAAATTTCTGGTGATTGTATCCTTGCTCTCTGAATACTGGTGGGAAAAACCGAAATTAAGGCGGTTTTGCCAAAAACGGCGTTGCGCTTCAAGGCGGGCAAAATTGTTGGTATTGTTGTTTTCCCAATCGGTTACAGCGTCTGAAAACTGTTTGCGATTGAAATTATAATACACTTTGAAGAATTCCAAATCCCAGTCCAGAGCAAGGGACTCCGTGATTGTTTTACTGTCGGTTCTTTTGGGTGAGTCATTATCCTCTTGATAATCTGTACCAAAGCTGGTGCGTAGATTGGGCCAGAATCGTCTGTCCCATGTACTGGACCAGACAGCTTCACCGTTGGTTTGCTCTTGGGTTGCTGTATTGGAAGACTGTTGCTTGCGACCAGAACCATAGAGTTCTAAAAGGAAGAGGTCGTTGTTTACGGTAAAGTGTAAACTGGGATCAATGCTGTGATTGTCAGACTCTTCATACCAGCCGCTGCTGGAACGAAAAGATTCCTGCATTGACATGGCTTCAGTAATCTCCTGTTGTAATTCCAGGTTGTACGTCAAGGAGTAGGTGTCGTCCGAAACGTTGTCTTTACTTTGCAGGTTGGTCCAGTTCGCTGTAATATTCTGCCCACCCATGGTGAGTGAGGGGGGCAGAAGCATTACGAGCAGAAGATACAAGGGAAGAACGCGGCACCACTGTTTGTCTTGCATCATCGCCGGTTTTTTCCTTGAGCACATTAACCTAAAGGTGTCTTTTTCCGGGGGCCAGAAAGGAAGACACCTCGCTGTTTACCTGCTTGGTTTAATCTTGGGGTTCTCTCTGTCATATGATTTAGGCGCATGACAGCCGACAACACAGGTAGCACCATTTTTTATCTTGGTGATTGAAATGGGGTAGGACCATGCTCCAAACGGAACCTCGGTGCGAATGTGTTTCATTTGTGTTGAGGCGTGGGGATCATGGCAGGCCACACAATTTCGACCTTTCTTCATATTGACATGGAAATAATGCAGGTTGTACTCGCCGTCTCTGAAGTTGGTGAGGGTTTTGGTGAATTTCTTCTTGGCAATATCCTTATTATGGCAGCCGAAGCAGAGCTCATAGTTTTCAGGACGATATTCCTTGTAAAATTCCTCGGGGAAATATTTAGAAAGAATACGGCTGTTTTCTGAGCCATGGACGTCATGACAGGCCATGCAGTCACCGGTTTTGACAGGGCCGTGCATGAAATCACTTCCCGCGACCTCATCCGCAAGCTCCTCGTGACAGGTAAAACAGAGATCCTGGGTATCTTTTTTCAGCAGGGATTTTACATCTGAGGAGTGAGCGCGATGACAGGCGGTACAGTCTTTGTCGGCCACCGGCTTGTGTTTGTATGTGGAGTTGAGGGCGGCATTGTTTATTTCTGGGTTTTGCTCGGCATGACAGGAAAGGCAGAGGTCGCCGCCTTCCTTGTGCAGTTGGAACCGTGCTTCGGAGCTATGGGGATCGTGGCAGTTATTACAATTATCCTCAACCGGATCATGGACAAATTTCATGGTAAATTGTTGTTTACGGTCTTTATGGCATTGAAAACAAAGCTCTCCCTTTTCAGGTGATGCGATAAGGAGGCTTTCAAATTTACTGGCATGGGGTCTGTGGCAGGCAATACAGTCTCCTGCGCCGACAGGCCCGTGGCGGTGAGTTTTGGTGAAAATATCAGACTCATGGCAGGTGAAACAGAGACTGCTGACACCGGTGCCGTTGCCGCGCAACTGGAAGCGCATGGATGATTCATGGGGGTTATGGCATCCCGTACACCCTTCCTTCACTGGCGCATGGATAACGTCCTGATTGAATTCTTCTTTCTTGGCCTGGTGACAGACAATACAGAGTTCTTGTCCGGTGCGGGCTATTGCCATGGGTTGTGAAGAGCCATGGGGGTTGTGGCAGGAAATACAGATTCCCGCTCCCACAGGGCCATGAACATGGGCGCTTTTGCCCATAGTGGAATGACATTTTGTGGTGCAGTTTGACTGGCTCGGGATAATACGTTTAAAATTGAATTTTCCCCGACGCTGTTTATGACATTCCTTGCAGTTGAGTGTTGCCGGGTTGCTGTGCACATAAAAACGGGAGAATTCTTTTGGCGCAGTCTTTCCCTTTTTTTGCACGTCTGGAGCAAGGTAATAGACCTTTAGTTTCTTCTCGTGCTTGCCTGCGGTGAGAACAATGTTGTTGGTGCCTTTGTTGAGGGTAATCATGACGCCAAAGGCCTTGCTGTCCACCTTGATTATGTTTTTGGGCGCATTGTTGTCAACACCTTTGATCGTCAGTTGCGTGATCGTCTCGTCGTTGACAACCCCTGCCAGAAATAATTTCTTTTCTGTAACCCAGGCTCCATCAGGAGGAGAGACCACACGAATCATCTCGGGTGTTGCAGCATAACAGTTCTGGACCGGTGTCAAGCCTGTCAGAAGAATAAATGACATGATCACGAGGGGTAGCATGGTGGTAATCTGTCTTGTAGTTTGTCTTATGCCTTTCAACGTTTCTTCTCCCAATGTGTTTTTTCTAACATCCTGATGTGCTTAACTCCGGTGCTGCTTTTCGGCCTGTCTACTCTGTGTTTATGGACTGTTGTTCAAAAGAATACTGGTTTTGTGTATATAAAAACACCGCAGAACCCAAGTTGGATTCTGCGGTGTCTGGTGCTGAAATGATGTTGCTGGGATTAAATGCCGTCATCCTTGGTGGTATGGCAGATAAAACAACCATTAGCATTTGTTGTGCCGGCAGAGATGGTGGTGTAATTCCAGCGTAAGAGATCGCTATACTCTGAACCATGGGCCCGGTGACAGGACAGACAGTTTACAATGGCATCACCGGTCGCGGCTACTGATCCTACGCCGCCTTTGGCCAGGGTGTCATCAATTGATGTCAGTGTGGCAACATTTTTGCTGGCCACGGGGGCGTCGATGTTATAGCCGGTGTACCCTTTATATTCTGAATCGGTTGCCAGCTTGCCCATGTCAAAATCCGTTGGGTGGCGTACCCAGGGCGAACTCATTCCAGAGGCGCCGATGTTTCCTGCCCCGGAATGGAAATCACCATGACATTTGCCGCAGAGGCTGCTGATCGTTCCGGCGGTATCTGCCTCAGTCGTACGATCGACGCCATAATAGATATTATGGTCACCGGCTCCCTTGGTCATTTCCCAGTCGTTATCCTCAATACCCGCGATTCCGTCCAGCATCCGGAAGGAATTCGCCATGTCACCAGCTGTTCCAGGGACATAGGATTTTGTCGTGTCGGTTCCGACCTGTGTGCCGCCCGTGCCATGATGACCACCAGCAATGGAACCGAATTGGTCGGCCCCGACAACACCGTATTGGTCGCCGTGACAACCGTTGGTGCCGGCACAGGTTACCTGTGCGGTCTGGGTTCCACCCGGAGCTG
>JBFFNY010000068.1:0-7642 GCA_041562955.1 Desulfurivibrionaceae bacterium
AACAGTTCAAAAAGCGCATTTTTATCACCACTTATACTTCCGTAGATGTACGTAGGGCGGGTCCTCTTGATCACGCCTATCTCCTTTATATCTCTCGTAATTCCAGTGGGTTAAGCTATAGGTGTGTTTTGTGTGTAAAAAATGAATGGCTGTTCATAAAGTTGTGAATGGATGTTCATTTTTTAGTTGACACATTGCAAATCGTGAGCTAGTAATTCAGCCTACTTAAGCAGAAGTCTTTATGCTTAAAATCTAAGTTGTCTGATGGTGATGGTTTTTTTGTCTGGGTCCTATGACAGGCATGGGAGAAACCGTTTCAGAATGATAATAAAGAAATATGTGCCATAACGAATGGAAGGGGAGTTCCAGTGGCGGATATTTTTAAAGGGAGTGAATGTCGTGGATATGTCAGTAACTTCTATTGGTGACCTACTATATGTCACCCTCTTCTTTTTTGGTGGTTTGGGATTTTGTCTTGGACCATTTCTCGCTGTTTTCCTGTTAAGTCCCAAAAAAACAAGAAACATTGACAATAAAACGGGTCAGTTTATCGAATGCGGTATGGAGCCTGTCGGCTCTGCCTGGATTCGTTATGGCGTTGTGTATTATCTATACGCCCTGATGTTTTTGGCCTTTGATGTTGATGTCCTGTTTTTGTTCCCGGTGGCCATGACCTATAATCAGGGTCAGTTTGCCGGTGGGATGCGAGACTTTGTTGAAGTGTTTATTTTCGTTGGAATCTTGTCATTGGCACTTGTATATGCCTGGAAAAAGGGAGTCTTCAAGTGGGATCGGAAAGTATACCAGAATCAATAGTTCAACTGTCTACAGTTGATAAGGTTTTGGCCATGGGGCGCTCGAACTCCCTCTGGCCGATGACCTTTGGCCTGGCCTGTTGCGCCATTGAAATGATGGCTGCCGGTGCATCACGGTTTGACCTGTCCCGGTTCGGGGCAGAGGTGTTCAGACCTTCACCACGCCAATGTGACGTCATGATCGTTGCAGGGACCATCTCAAAGAAGATGCTGCCTGCGGTGAAGACATTATACGATCAGATGCCTGAGCCTAAATGGGTCATTGCCATGGGCAATTGTGCCATCTCCGGTGGGCCCTTTAAATTTGATGGTCAGTATGGGATTGTTGAAGGCGCGGATACCTTTCTGCCGGTGGATATTTATATTCCTGGTTGTCCTCCACGGCCTGAGGCCTTGATTGAGGGTATTTTGCAACTGGAAGAAAAGATCGTCGGTTACCGTCGTCCACGTTGGCCACGAGTAGAATCTGGGTTGAGTCAGCCATGAATAAAGCAACGATTACGACACAATTAAGAGGGCTGGCCGCGACAGGCATGGTTGCTGAGCCGGAAACCGCACCTGCCCCGGTTGTCGAAGAGGTGGAAGAGGGTTCTAAAGCGAAGGCTGCTCCTCCTGCTCCACGTGAAAATGGCCTTTTGGAAGTTGATCCGGCCAGGAAGGGTGTGCATCTGGATGTTCAGCTGAATGCCGATCAGGTTGTGGCTGCCGCCCAGGTTCTTGATGCGGAAGGGATGCAGCTTGAGGCTATTACCGGTGTTGACTGGATCAATGACAATGAGCTTGAGCTTGTGTATGACTATTCCTACACCGGCGGCGAATTCTTTCGGGTTGTAGTTCGGGCCCGTATCCCACGCGATGAACCCAATATCGATACATTATGTAATGTTTATCCTTCTGCCAACTGGCATGAACGTGAAACTTATGATTTCTTCGGAATTAATTTTGAGGGACATCCTCAACTGGAAAACCTGCTTCTACCCGAAGACTCAGATTTCCATCCACTGTTGAAAGACTTCAAAGGTTGCTAAGCTATGAGTAGTCAAGCACTCAGTCAAAATCAGGAAGTATTCGAGTTAAATCTTGGTCCCCAGCATCCTGCAACCCATGGTGTTTTGCGGGTCAAGCTGGTGATGGACGGTGAGTATGTCGTCGATGCCGAGCCTGTACTTGGATATATCCATCGTATGCATGAATTGATGGGAGAGAATCGGACCTGGGCTCAGTATCTGCCCAATATGGGACGATTGGATTATCTCTCAGCCCTGTCGTATAACCTCGGTTATGTCGAGCTTGTTGAGAAGATGATGGGCATTGAAGTTCCTGAGCGAGCTGAATATATTCGTGTCCTGACAACGGAACTGAATCGTATCTCCAGTCATCTCCTCTGGTTTGGGGCGTTTGTTCTCGATCTCGGCGGCTTTACGCCTCTGCTCTATGCCTTTGATGATCGTGAGCAGATCCTTGATCTCCTGGAATCGGTCACTGGTTCCCGCCTGACCTATTGTTATTACCGGTTCGGCGGGTTGTACAACGATGTGGATGATGATTTTCTCACCGGCTGTACCCAGTTTCTCAAGCGTCTTCGTTCCAGAATGCCCATGTACCATGATCTGGTGACGGGTAATGTGATTCTTCGTCAGCGTCTCGTAGATGTCGGTCCTATTTCGGCTGAGATGTGTCGTCGCTATGGTGCCACCGGACCGGTCCTTCGTGGTTCCGGTGTCAATTATGATGTGCGTAAGAATGAACCGTATTCCATCTACCCTGAACTTGATTTTGATGTTCCGGTGTATAATGAGTGCGATTCCATGGCGCGCTATATGGTGCGGATGGATGAGATCGATCAGTCCATGCGGATCATTGAGCAATGTATTGCGAAAATGCCCCAGGGCGACATTATGGCGCCCAAGGTTCCGAAGATGATTAAGCCGGAGCCTGGTGATTATTATCACGCGGTTGAAGCAGCCCGGGGTACCTTTGGCATTAGATCTGTGAGTGATGGGAAGAATCAGGCCTATCGCATGAAGCTGCGGGCCCCGACATTCTGCAACCTGAGTCTGTTCCAGGAGGCAAGCAAGGGCATGCTCCTTGCCGATGCCCTGGCGTTCATGGGAAGCCTTGATCTGGTTATTCCTGAGATAGACCGCTAAGGAGAGAAAGAGATGGATATTAATTTAGTATATATGGTTCTTTTCCTTGCGGGCATTATTGGTTTTGCCGCAGCAAATGCAGCCTATCTTGTTTGGGTTGAACGGAAGGGCGCTGCCCGTATTCAAAGACGGACTGGCCCCTGTGAAGTTGGTTTTGCCGGTCTGCTACAGCCGTTGGCTGACGGTGCCAAGCTCATGAGTAAGCAGATTCTCTTCCCTGACGGAATAGATAAGCCGCTTTTTATGCTTGCTCCCATGTTTGCCATGATTCCCGCTGTCATGATTCTGGTGACCATTCCCTTTGGTCCAGTCGGCTTTGGTCCATTCGCGGACTTCATGCTCGTGGCCCGGGAAATGAACATCGGTCTGCTGATGATCTTCGCCTTTGCCTCGGTCAATGTGATGGCGCTCCTGCTTGGCGGCTGGTCTTCCAAAAATAAATATGCCGTTATTTCTGCCGCGCGTGCGGTAAGTCAAGACATTGCCTATGAGATTCCCATGATTCTCATCGCCATTACCATTGTCATGACCACAGGCTCCATGCATCTCTCTACCATTGTAGAGAGTCAGGCGGGCGGATTCTGGAATTGGAATTGGCTGCCGCTGCAAGGCAATCTCTTCGGCCCTGTAACCTTTATTATCTTCTTCATTTGTTCCCTTGCTGAAACAAACCGTGCCCCGTTCGACCTTGGCGAGGCGGAATCAGAACTCATCGCCGGTTTCCATACCGAGTATTCAAGTATGGGTTTTGGTCTGTTCTTCATGGGGGAATATGCCAACATCGTAATTGGTGCAGCATTAACAACCATCCTCTTCTTGGGCGGCTGGCTCAGTCCGCTGCCGGCATCTGTTCCTTATATCGGTGCCCCGAGTGTAGTTTGGTTCCTCTTGAAAATGTACCTGCTGATCTGGACCGTTGTTCTGATTCGCTGGACATATCCACGGGTTACACTGTGGTCATTATTAAACTTGGCCTGGAAAATAATGATTCCGTTTGCGCTGGTCAATTTACTAGGCAGCGCAGCGCTCATCAAAATTTTACCGATGCTCGGACTATAACAGTTCACCTTAGAATCATTGACCAGGAGAAGAGGCCTTCGATATGGCTGGATATTTTAAAAGTATATTGACAGGAACCAAGAGTTTAGTGACGGGGTTGAAAATTACCCAGGCTGAATTCTTTAAAAAACCTATCACCCTGCAGTACCCCCATGAAGTTCTGGTCATGACACCACGCTATCGCGGTCATATCCAGCTTGTGAAGAACCCTGAAACGGGAACCCACCAATGTATTTCCTGTGGACTCTGCCAGAAAGGTTGTCCTTCCGGCTGTATCACGGTTCGGGGCGAGAAGCGGGAAGATGTGAAGGGTAAGGTTCTGGTTCAATACGATCTTGATTTCACCACGTGCAGCTTGTGTGGTCAGTGTATTGAGAATTGTAAGCCCGGGGCGATTGAATTTTCCCTTGAGTACAATTTGGCTTCCACCAGAAAGGAAGATTTTCACTATGACTTGCTTGCACGACTGAAGGAGCAAAAATAATGAACATCCAAGAGTTCTATAGCTATTTTCAAATCTCATCTGAGGTTGCCGGTGTCGTCAAGGAATGTGTCTTCCTCGGCTTTCTCCTGGTGACTGTGTTCGGTGCACTCATGGCAACATGCGCAAAGCGAACCATTCGTGCCGTTTTCGGCCTGGTGGTCTGCTTTGTCGGTGTGGCCGGCATCTACTACTTCTTAAACAGTCCGTTTGTCTCCCTGATGCAGCTCATGATTTATGTGGGTGCTGTGGCGATCACCATTGCTTTTGCCATCATGCTTGCTGAGCCTGATGAAGACAAGATGGACACAAAGACGCCTCCCCTTGCCGGACCCTTTGCGGTACTGCTCGGTGCCGGTGTGACATGGGCTTTGGCTGCGGCTTCTCTGGGGGCCAAATGGATGGCACCGGCCACTGTCCTGAATGAGGGCACGGTAACCCAGATTGGTGAGGCACTTCTTACGAAATACAGCATGGTTTTTGAGTTGGTCTCAATTGTCCTGCTCTTAGCAATACTTGGTTCACTTGTTGTGGCCAGATCCGGGAGGGATAAAGAATGTTAGCCTTAAGCACCCAGCTCAACACCTATCTCTTTCTTGGGGCAATGCTCTTTGGTTTTGGGGTATTCGGGTTGGTCAAACGACCATCTCTTATTGGCATGCTCATCGCGGCAGAGCTCGTTCTCTGCGGCGCTTCGGTGAACTTCATGGCCTTCAATCATTTTCTTGCACCGGACAAGACTGTGGGGCAGATCATGACCGTATTCATCATGGCCATCGCTGCAGCTGAAGCCGCCATTGCCATGAGTATTGTTATCGCCGTTTACAGAAATTATAAGTCTGTGGAAACACAGGACTTGGCTGACCTTCAAGGTTGAGTAGAGGTTAAAGGGACATGGAAATTATCGCACCAACCATTGTTAATTCATCTATCCTGCTCTGGGCATTGTTAATACCCTTAGCTGGAGCATTAGGTGTCTTTCTCTTTGGTAAAGAAAGTCCAAACTTTCGAGAAGGAAGTTCGGTTGCCGCCGCAGTGATGCTGTTTTGTACAGTGGTGTCAATGCGGAGCGCCATTCTTGACGGCGTTATGTATCAATATCAGCTGTTTGCAATTCTGCCGGGAGTCTCATTGACCTTGCGGGCTGACGCCTTCTCCATGATCTTTGCGCTCATCGCTTCATTCCTGTGGATATGTGCGGCCTTCTATTCCATGGGGTATATGCGCGGCTCGAATGAACATGCGCAGACACGTTTCAACACCTGTTTCGCCCTGGCTATCTTCGGCGCAATCGGTGTCGCGTTCTCTGACAACCTGTTCACCATGTATCTCTTCTATGAATTTGTATCCATAACCACCTATCCTCTGGTTGCCCATCATCAGGATGAGGAGGCCTTTGAAGGTGCTAAGAAATATATTGTCTACCTGACCACCACAGCAAAAGGGTTATTGCTTCCAGCCATGATCCTGATCTATGTCATCACCGGTACGCTGGATTTCCCGACGAATATCTATCAGGGAATGTTCCCGGCCGATGCTGAGTCATGGATGGTGACCATGCTCTTTGTTTTCTGCCTCTTCGGTTTTGCCAAGAACGGTGTGATGCCATTCCATCATTGGCTTCCTGGAGCCATGGTCGCGCCGACTCCTGTTTCTGCCCTGCTCCATGCCGTAGCCGTTGTAAAGGTCGGTGTGTTCTCCACCTGTCGCGCCTTCCTCTACATCTTCGGTGTCGACACCATGGACAGGCTGAACCTTGGGATTCCAACCGCCTATTTTGTCGGTTTTACCATTGTCATGGCGTCGGTGATTGCCCTTACCAAGGATAACCTGAAGGCACGACTGGCCTACTCAACCGTAAGTCAGCTGTCCTACATTATTCTGGGCGTCTGTCTCCTGACCCCCCATGGCATGGAGGGTGGTCTGGTGCACATTGCCAACCACGCCTTCTCTAAAATCACCTTATTCTTCTGTGCCGGTGCCATCTACATTGCCACCCACAAGAAGTATATCTCGCAGATGAGCGGCCTTGGCCGCAAGATGCCCTGGACCTTCGGTGCCTTTGCCATTGCGTCACTCAGTATGATCGGCGCACCTCCAGTGGCGGGCTTTGTCACCAAATGGTGGCTCCTTGTGGGCACCATGGAGGCCAGTCGCATTGACCCCATGGCGACCGGCATTATCCTCATTCTTCTGGCCTCAACCCTGTTGAATGTGGCTTATTTCGCCCCCATTACCATTAAAGCCTTTTTCGGAAAAGACCCGGTGGATGAGCCTTATGAAGGCATCAAAGAGGCGCCGCTCTCCATGGTCATTCCTCTGTGTATCGCGTGTTCAATTTCAGTTTATATAGGTATTCAACCTCAATTCTTCATGGATCTCGTTTTGAAGGTGGTGACAGGATGATAGTCTCAATTATCGATTATCTCAGGGATCGTCTGAAATATGTCAACCGTATCTGCTATGTTGTGCTGGCAGGGGTTGCTGTATGGGGCTCGCTGGTTGTCTATGGCAACCCTCTCGCCCATACCCAGATCGAGCAATTCCCATTTTTCTGGTCAATATTTGGATTTTTGGCCTGTACGATCATTATCATCGTTTCCAAGTGGTTCGGCCACTCCGGTGTCATGGTAAAGGAGGACTACTACGGTGAGTGATTTATGGATGCACCCCTCAGTTATTCTGATTATCGGGGCCTTACTTGTACCGTTCATGCAGAATCCGGTTGTCCGTAGACCGTTTCTCATGGCTGTGCCAATCCTGACCTTCCTGCAGGTTATGGTAGTTAACGCATCACCGGGAACCTACGGTGTTGTGAACTGGATGGACTGGTATCTGACCTTTGGTCGTGTTGATCAGCTGTCGATTATCTTCAGTTTCATCATGTCACTCATGTGCTGTGTTGGCACCCTCTATGGATTGCATAACAAGAACCCTTACGAGCATATGGCCGCCTGGATATACGTTGCCGGTTCACTGGGCGCGATCTATTGTGGTGACTACATTGTACTCTTCCTGTTCTGGGAACTGATGGCCTTCTCCTCTGTTTTTCTGATCTGGTTCAGAAAACGGGAGCAATCGAAGTCCATAGGCTATCGGTACCTCCTCGTGCATACCGCGGGCGGTCTCTTCCTCCT
>JBFFNY010000069.1:0-7532 GCA_041562955.1 Desulfurivibrionaceae bacterium
CAGACTCAGGGAAACAGGTTTCCGCTTCACCCATGCAACCTTAGACACCGCCCTCAACTATCTTATTGGCACCATCCCAGAGAACAACAATGAACCTGAAATTTAAATGTCTCCTCATCCTCATCATGATCAGTGCCCTCGCCTTTGGCTATCTCAACCTCTTCCTTCCACCTGAATTAAATCGTAATTTCGGAAGGTTACACATCTTTCTGTTCAATCTCTGTGCCGGCGGCGGCATTCTTATTTATTTCAGCGAATACAAAAGAATAACCTTTCGCTGTCTGCTTTTTATGTTCCTGGCAGCCAGCTATGCCGTCTTGGCCTTTCTTGAACTATACATCCCCGCCATCGCCCTGGGTTTTATGCTCTCCATCCTGGTGGAAATCGTCCGCACCAGACGATTCTCCTGGCTTCCCCACTCCTTTTTCACCAGGACCACCCCGGTCTCGCAAAAATTTCACCACGCCGCCCTCATCTGTCTCTCAATAGGGCTGGCCATGTCCAGTCTGGTTATTTTAAACAATATATTCCTCCACCTGGTTCACCTGGACAAACTCACCCTCGACACCTTTTTCCTCGGGTTCTCCTTCCCCCTCTCCCTCATCTCCATGTCCGTCATCTTCTCACTCATGCATGAGGATACAACCTATAACCAGGACCCGACAGGGCCCAATATCGACCAGCTCATCATGCTCCTGAAGAACAGCTGCTTCTGGGTCATCAACCTGGGCGTCATTATCTTTTTCCTCTTCATTCTTTTCAACATGAACCTGTACCAGGTCATGGTAACCTCCATCCTTTTCTGCAGTGTCTCTCTCGTTCTTGGTCTGTACTGGAACCTTGGCGGCAACATTCAACAGAAACATTTTCTCACCTCAGGCATCCTCTTTCTGGTGGGAACCGCCATCACGGGAATTATCTATATCGCCCTCACCTTTTCACCGGAATATGTTCCGAATAAATACACCTTTCTCATGCGGATCCATGCCTTCCTGGCCCTCTACGGCTGGAATCTCAGCGGCCTTGCCGTCCTCATGCGTAAGGAAGATTTCCCCATCAAACTTCATTCCGGCAAACTGGTCCTCTTTCACTGGTTCACCGTTTTGATTCTATGCCCGCTTGGTGTAAGTAATAAATTTTTCGCCATTGCTGCTGTGGTATGCTATGGCATCATTTTATATTTCTTCATGTTCAGTCAGGGTGTGCAAGATAAGAGACTGGTAAAATCAGGGTCTTAGGAAGATTATACCTTCAGTCTATACCCCACAGAAGTGCTGGCGCCGAACCAAAACCTAAACCCCCTGAAAGAAAAAATGGAACACGTTACCCTCGCCCTCGCCCTCCTCCTTGGAGCAGGACTGACACTGGCCCACATCGGCAAATCACTGAAACTTCCCTCGGTGACAGGATATATTCTGGCTGGTATTATCCTCGGCCCTTCCGGGTTCAACCTTCTGTCCGTTGCTGTTATTGATGAAAAACTCGCTCATTTTACCGAAATTGCCCTGATGCTCATCGCCTTTGGCATTGGCGAGCATATTGAATTTAAAGAGGTAAAAAAGGTTTTAAGGTCCGTGAGTTTTATCGGTGTTGCTGAAACCAGCTGTGCCTTTATACTGGTTGGGGTCAGCTGTTATTTTCTGGCCACCTGGACGGGTACAGGTCAGGATTCATGGCAAAAAACCGAGTACTTTTCCATGGCCTTGCTCCTGGCCGCCATCTCCGTGGCCACAGCTCCGGCGGCCACGCTTCTTGTCATCCGGGAACTCGGGGCCAGAGGACCGCTGACCTCAACCCTGATCACCGTTATTGCCATTGATAACGGTCTGGCGATCATGTTTTTCGGACTCGCCATGGCAACAGTAGGGAATGTTGTTGCCCAGACGGACAGCTCGTTTATCCACACCCTGATCATGAGCTGTAAGGATATCGGCGTGTCGCTCCTGCTCGGTATGCTTACAGGCCTGCTTATTGATTTTGTCCTCCATAAACTCAGCCAAAAGGGCGAAATGCTCTCAGCCGGGCTTGCCCTCCTGCTCCTGTGCGGCGAGTCAGCCCGACTCCTCGGTCTATCACCGCTTCTCGCCGGCATGGCTGCCGGTTGCGCCATTGTCAATCGTGACAAAAAGGATATGCGCCTCTTCAGGGCGCTGCATGACTTTGAACCCCCCATCTACATCCTCTTTTTCACCCTGGCAGGGGCCCATCTCCATGTCTCCAGCCTGAGCCATGCCGGGTGGGTCGGCCTTGCCTATTTCTTTTTCCGGATATTCGGCAAGGTTATCGGCTCATGGGTCGGGGCACGTCTCGCCAAATCACCCATCACGGTTCAACGCTACCTTGGGTATGCCCTGACTCCCCAGGCCGGTGTTGCCATCGGTCTGCTTTTTCTGATCTCGGCAAACCCGGAACTCAGTGCCTTTGCCCAGATTGTGACGCCGGTGGTTCTCACCGGCGTTGTCCTATCTGAACTCGTCGGGCCGCTCTTGACACGCTATGCCGTTATCCAGGCAGGGGAAGCGGGAACCATACAGAATGACACGACCACACTCGGGTGTGAAGGGTTATCCGGCAAGGAGTGTAAAATCAAACTCAGTTCCCCGGCCGGTATTTCAATTACACCGTGGACATGGCAGAAACTCACGCCGCATCCTCACCCCTCAGGCGTTGTCCTCTTTGGCGCCTCCCATGAAAAAACAGTTCGAGGCCTTGCCCGGCTTGCCACCATTTTTGCCCATCACCTGCATGCCGAACCCATGTCTGTTCGCGTGGTCAGTCCGAAGCAGATTGTCTCAGATGTAGATAAACTCTTTGCCATGGAAACCGCAGAAATTGCCTCCATGGGCTATTCGGTGCAGAAAAACCTCGTGCAGTATAATGATGTGGCACTCGGTATATCAAACCAGGTGTACAACAATAACACCAAATGTCTGGTCCTGGGCTACCCCATCGAAGGTACGATCCAGGGGTTTCAAAGGGTCGTGGAGCAGGTGGGTGAAACCGCGGTCTGCCCTGTGGTCGTGGTCAAATTTTACGGTGTCCTCCACACCGAGAGAATACTTGTGCCCCTGGTTTCCATGGACCAACTGGATGAGGTGAGCGGCGTTGTTAAGGCCTTATCACGGGTGGGCGAGCATTCCATTACCCTTCTGCGCCTGCTTCCCTATGATGAACCCCAGGAGGATAATGAGAAGAAAAAGCAGGAAATGGAAGACTGGATCAACCAACACGACATCACCTACCATGGTTTAAAATGTAAGGTTATCAATGCGGAATCACGGCTCGATGTGATCCACGAAGAGGCTGAAAACCATGACCTTGTCGTCATGGGCGCCCCGCGTCACTCCCGCTTTAAAAAACTCATATTCGGCTCCCTGGCCGATGCGGTGAGCCATGACATAAAAAAACCCATATTAATTGTCCATAACCCTGATTGATGATTAGGAAATAAACCAAACTCTTTTGGCCAATATTTTTTTAAGGTTTGACAAACTGCCACTGTTTTCTGAAAATACAATGTACATATTTTCAAATTATAATGGAGAAGATTATTTTAGTACTGGGCGTTGGCGACCTCGGAGCCACTAAAACATCGACAGAAATCGTCAAGACCTATGCCTTGGGCTCCTGCGTCGCTGTCATATTACTCCATCCCAAATCCAGGGTTGTGGGAATGGTGCATGTTGCCCTGCCCGACTCTTCCATTAATCCGGCCAAGGCCAAGACGAAACCCGGCTATTTTGCCGATACAGGGATCCCGGCCTTAATCCAACAGATGATGATGACTGGAGCCACAGGCAGTCCGAATGAAATGATTGCCAAGATAACCGGTGGCGCGAACGTCATGGATACCAATAATGTGTTCAATATTGGTAAACGAAATATTCTCGCTGTGAAGAAAATTCTCTGGGGCTACGGATTAAGCCCCCGCTCCGAAGATGTTGCAGGCCATATCAGTAGAACCGTGACCCTCACCGCAAATAACGGCAGAACCATGATCTCTTCACCGGGGAAAACGGATTGGAAACTTTGATATGACTGATAAATCTACCGAAATAAAACAAATCATCAAGCGTATCAAACTCCTCTCCCCAAGCGCTTCAAGTCTTCTGGCCATTACCACGAGGGAAGATCATAACCTGAGTGAAGTTGTCGACATCATTAAATATGATGCCAACCTGACAGCAAAAATACTTAAAGTTGTTAACTCTGCCGCCTATGGCCTTCGAACTGAAATTACGGCCATTGATCGAGCCGTCAGCCTCACCGGAGAAACAGCTCTGATCAGTCTGGCCATGAATGAAGCCGCGGATATGCTCTATCAGAAAGACTTAACAGGATATGAAGGGGAGAAAGGTGATCTGTGGCGCCACAACCTCCTCACCGGTCTTGCGGCTAAAAAGATAGCGCCCCACGCTAAAGATCCAGTGAGTATCGATGTAGCCTTCACCTGCGGCCTGCTTCATGATATCGGCAAATCAATTATTTCAGATTTTCTCATCGATACCTCCAGAAAGGTCATCCAGGCCCTTGATGATAAAAAAATTGCGGATTACCAGAGGGCTGAAAGAAAAATACTCGGTATTGACCATTGTGATGCAGGGTTTGAACTGGCAACACACTGGAACCTTCCAGAACCTCTCCCGTCTGCAATCCGCTACCACCACCATCCGGCAGATGCTCCCCAGGAGTATCGAACCCTTGTGTACACCGTTCACCTGGGTGATATGCTGGCCATGCTGTCCGGAAACGGTACAGGCGCTGATACCCTTCGCTACAAACTTGATTCAACATATGCCGAATATATCGAGTTAAGCGAAACAGACCTTGCACAAATCATGGTTGAAATAGGTGATGAGTTCACCAAAATGCAGGAATCAATGCAGGAAAATCTATGAAAATTTTAATTGTCGATGACACCACAACAGCCCGCATCTTTGCAAAAAAATGTTTAACGGGAATAGGGTTCCATGGCGCTGAGTTTATTCAGGCCAAGAATGGTATTGATGCCTTGGAAAAACTGAACCAACATGATGTTGATCTCATTTTAACCGACCTCATGATGCCGGAAATGGATGGGGAAACCCTGCTTACCCAGATCAAAATGACAGAACGGCTCCAGGATATTCCTGTTGTCGTTGTTTCAAGTGCTGGCAACCTGGCACGTCGAGAACTTCTCATGGAAATGGGGGCAATGGATGTGTTACCAAAACCATTTTCTACCTCGGAGATGTATGAGGTTTTAAAGGGTTTCCTAGAGGAAGAGGAGGAAGATGATGACTGGGGAGATTGATTTTTTTAAAATAAATAAGGGTGAGACCTGCCCACACCAACAAGAGCTGAGCAATGTTGTCAGTGCCACCTTTGAAAAAATGGGTTTTATGGAGGCGTTCAGCTGTGAATCCAGAGATGAGTCCACTCATATTCTCTGTTCCACCATCCTTATTACTGAACCGTATCCCGCGAAAATGTATTTCTCCTGCCCGCAGAAACTGGCCTGGCGTATTGCCGAAAATCTCTATGGTTTAGAAGAATTGAGCATTGAAGTCGTGAACGATATGATGACGGAACTGCTTAATACCATTACGGGAAGCTGGTTGAGTGTTGTCCTTCCAGACCAGAAATTTTCCCTTTCTATTCCTGAGTCCTGTGATGAAATGTTCCATGTGGATCAAGAAATGTATGAGTATCATTTCAAAATTGAGAATTCCGGCATCATCACATTGGGCTTAAAAGACATTTCATAAAAGAATAACCATACTGTTCGCGTAACTCGTTTCAGCACGGATCTTAAACAGTATACTCTTTTCTCCACCTCAAACTGAGCTCCTTTTCTCTGTGAAAAAACTTCTTCTCCTGACCTGTTTATTCACCCTCATCCTCTACTCAGAAAACGCCATGGGTTCTACCACAACTGATTTTATTCGTGAACAGCAGGCTGCGGGGCATCGTGCCAATGGTCTTATCCATGAAAAAAGCCCCTATTTGCTGCAACATGCCTTTAACCCGGTTTCCTGGCTCCCATGGGGGGAAGAAGCCTTCAAACGGGCCAGAGAACAGGAAAAACCAATATTTTTATCCATTGGCTATTCCACCTGCCACTGGTGCCATGTTATGGCCCATGAATCCTTTGAGAATGAGGAGATAGCACAGTACCTGAATGAACATTTCATATGTATAAAGGTAGACCGGGAAGAACGTCCGGACATTGACGCACTGTACATGGCCGCCACCCAGGCCATGACGGGCTCAGGCGGCTGGCCCATGTCTGTTTTTCTCATGCCGGATTTAAAACCATTTTACGCCGGAACCTATTTCCCTCCCAAAACAAATCATGGCAAACCCGGGTTTCTCGACCTGCTCCACTCCATTGGCAAATTATGGGACAAGGATCGCGATAAACTCCGAGAGTCAGCCCAAAATATAACCGATGAACTCGTCCGCCAAAATACAAGTGCAACCACAAAAGGGGAGGTGAATGCAGATGTGATCCACCACGCCTTCAAGCAAATGGAGGCGGCCTATGATCCGAAATTTGGCGGCATTGGCACAGCGCCTAAATTTCCCCGCCCAACGATGTATCACCAGCTTTTCCGATATTATCACCGCGAAAAGAACAGCCTCGCCAAGAACATGGTGCTGCACTCGCTGCGTGAAATGGCATCCGGAGGCATGTATGACCAGTTGGGCGGCGGCTTTCACCGGTACAGCGTCGATGACCAGTGGCGAGTGCCTCATTTTGAAAAAATGCTTTACGATCAGGCCGGTCTGGCCACGCTGTACACGGAGGCCTATCAGGTCAGCGGGGACGCCTTTTTTCTGCACATAGCAGAGGAGATCCTCACCTATGTCCTTCGCGATATGACCAGCCCTGAGGGGGGATTTTATTCTGCTGAGGATGCGGATTCGACGGCCAAAGAGAATAAAAAGATCCATGGCGAAGGTCTTTTTTATATCTGGGATTATGACGAAATTAACACCATACTCGGTGAGGACGATGGTTCTATTTTCAATTATATCTATGGCGTACGAGTCGGCGGGAACGCCTTGCATGATCCCCTGGGGGAATTTCATTATAAAAACATTCTCTTTCAAGAACATAGCTTTACGGAAGCGGCTACAAAATTTGAAATATCACCCATGGACGTCCAGCGTATCTGTACAAAAGCTGAAACTATTTTATTCAAGGTGAGAGCACAACGGCCTCGCCCCCACCTTGATGATAAAATTATTACAGCATGGAACGGATTAATGATTTCTGCCCTGGCAAAGGGGTACCAGGTCACAGAAAACGCAACCTATCTTGAGGCTGCATCAACCTGCGCTGCATTTATTTCAACGAACCTTATGCAGGATCATTTCACCTTACTGCGGCGTTACCGGGAGGGCGAGGCACATTTCGATGGACAACTGAACGATTATGCCTTTTTCATCCAAGGGTTACTTGATCTCTATGAAGCCTCTTTTGAGGTCCGCTGGTTACAACTTGCGCTCAATTTGCAGGAACAGCAAAACAAGGTGTTCGGTGATCA
>JBFFNY010000070.1:0-7515 GCA_041562955.1 Desulfurivibrionaceae bacterium
AGCGTTGGGGGTGTTTTCTGATTGGCGTCACAGAGTTCAAACCCTTCAGCTGCCATGGAAAGAATGATCTGGATATTCGTCATATTGAAGAGATCCGCTACGCCCCGTAAATTACGGAGGAGGAGGAGGACGGAATTTCGCAGAGCGGTGTTTGCCGGCGCGCGTTCAAGGTTCAGAAGGGCTTGTTCTGTATCGGTCAGGAGGAGATTGGACTCGCCTGTGAAATGGATAGATGATGGCATAAAAATCCTATGGATCAGTAGTTGATGAATTGAATGTCTTAAAAGTATATCGTACTCCTTGTGAGGAATTCAAATTGAAAGTGCATTCTTTTAAAGAGAATTGTTATTATTATTTGGTAAGACCAGTTTTTAATAAATATACGGCACGCGCCAGTAGAGTGATGAACCATGAAAATATTGATCGTCGATGATGAAGAGATGCAGCGGGATATGCTCCACGGCTTTTTACTCAAGCAGGGGTATGCTGTTCAGTCTGCGGCAAGTGGTGAAGATGCCCTGGCTCTATTTGATCGAACTGGTTTTGATCTGGTGCTGTTGGATCACCGGATGGATGGGATGTGTGGTGATGAAGTCCTGGCTCATTTGAAGAATACGAACCCCATGGTCAGGGCCATTATGATTACGGCCTATGCCAGTGTCGATACCGCAGTACGGGTGATGCGCCTGGGGGCTGATGATTTCCTCGAGAAACCTGTAGACCTTGCGGTGTTGCTGGCCAAAATTGAAGCAATTCAGCAGGAGCTTGCCGTTGCTGAAGATGCTGAGGTGGTCACAGATGTGCTGGCTGCAGCCGAACTTCCCCTGCGTGTCATTGGTGAATCAAAGCCCATGCTGGAACTGCTTTCCCTGGTGCGTCGGATGGCCCAGACCCCATGGACCGTCTTGGTGCGCGGTGAGACGGGCACGGGTAAGGAATTGATTTGCCGTTTGCTGCATTTACTTTCTCCCCGTAAAGATCAACCCTTTGTTGAACTCAACTGTGCCGCGATTCCTGAAAATCTGTTTGAGTCGGAACTCTTTGGTCATGAAAAGGGGGCCTTTACCGGGGCTGATTCTGCCCGAAAAGGGCGTTTTGAACTTGCCCATGGCGGCACCCTCTTTCTGGATGAAGTAGGGGAGTTGCCTCTTGGGCTGCAGGCCAAACTCCTGCGTGCGTTGCAGGAGAATCAGATCAGCCGGGTGGGGTCTGAGGAAAATATTGAGGTGAATGTCCGGGTTGTGGTTGCAACGAATCGTGACCTTAAAAAGATGTTTGAAGCCGGGAGCTTCCGTGAAGATTTGTATTATCGTTTAAATGTCCTTGAACTTGAAATCCCCCCTCTGCGTAAACGTAAAGAGGATATTCCGGTGTTGATCGAATTTTTCCTTGAAAAGTATAGCTTTCGCGCCACGACTTTCAGCAGGGAAGCGCTTGATGCCCTGATTAAATACTCTTATCCCGGAAATATACGTGAGCTGGAACATCTGGTTCAGCGGCTTATTACCTTGGCGCGTTCCTCAACCATCGGCCTGGCTGATCTGCCGATGGAAATCCGTATGGGGCAGGCCGCGGGTCAGGGCGATCTGGGGGCCCGGCTGGATGATGTTGAGCGGGAAATGATCCTCGAGGCGTTGCAGCAATATGACGGGGTGCAGACCAAGGCTGCAGAGTCTCTGGGGATTAGTGAACGGGTGCTGCGCTATAAGATGGGGAAGCATGGGGTTCGAAAGGGCGGGTGAATTTGAGGGGGCATAGGTTGAATTCCCCCTCAAGTGGTTCTGCTGGTGTTATTTGAATACGTAGCCGATCATGAATGAACCGGTGTGCTGAATTGTCTCCAGTTCCTCTTCCACGCTGTGATTGAGTTCCGGCGTTGCATAGAATTCACCTGTCATCCGGCCGTCTGTCTCAATTTTCTTATATTGGTAACCCAAGGATAGAAACCAGCTTGAACTAAAGGTGTAACGCGCCTCGAGATTTGTCATGAAATAGTCACCGTCCAACTCGCCTTCATTGACCTTGCCCCGCCAAATATGTTGATCTCTATTATCTGCTGTAACCCATGGCGAGTAGGCCACAGAACCATGCAGCGACATATTCTTGAAGAGGGTCATGTCGCCCCCGATCATCAGATAGGGAATCTCGTAGCTGAGGTCATATTTAATGCTGATGCTCCCGTCACCAGAACCAACTGGGACATCAGGATGGTTTGAAGGAGAGTATTGTTGTATGAGAGCAACAGCATAAGACCAGTCCTGATATTGGAAACCTGCACCCGTACTCACGCTCCAGGTTTCTCCCTTGAGCACCTTGTAGGCGAGGCTGATATCCCATTCGTAGGCCGAAAAATCTTTAACCTCACTGTTTGAATAGATATCTAACTGGCTTGGGTCTGCACTGGTGATCCAGTCCTTGTCAATCATCTCATCATCAGGTGACTGGATGTCGGTCTTGCCGGAAAGGGTTGCGATCCAGCGTTCTTTGAAAACCACCTCATAGGAAGCGGAAAGCATACTGATATCCATGGGGAATTCAAGCTCGCTGAAGGGGAAATATGCGGAATCTACGGAGCCGTCAACCCGGTATATTGGGCCTCCTATCTGATAGGTGTTGTTCCCGGACATTCGGTCAAGTCCCATTTTGAATTCACCCCGGGTCCAAAAATAATCCTTGCTGCTCAGTTGCTGGACGTCAAAAGGGTCTTGTTTAACCTGTTCTTCCCGGGGATCTGCTACAGTTTCGGCTATGGCAGAAAGAGCCATTGGGAAAAGAAGCGTGGTTGTTACTATTGGAATAAGCCATTGAGTTTTCATGTCGACCCTCGAATTTAGTATGTTGTATGGTAACCTAACGATATCATTACCCTAGTTAGTTGCGAGAAGCAAGAGGAAAAGGGGTTTTGTTTGATGGGAATGTCGGCCTTGTCTCAGTCTTGTCAAGAATGAACTGGCAATTTTCAGCTATCCTTGTTACGGCCTAAATGCATGGAGTTCTGCTGATAGAAAAATAAATTAAAAAGGAAAAATATGTCTGAGACAATTGAAGATTTGACCATCAACTGGGAAGAAGATGGCATTGTCGTATGCAAGGAGTTGGATAAGGTCGTTCTGACCAAGGGCGCGTGGTCCACCATCATGTTTCGTTTCCAGACCTGGGATAAGAAAAAGGAAGAGTATAGCGCGGACAAGTACACCATCAGACGCTATCAGAAGTACCAGGGCGAATATAAGCCGAAGAGTAAATTTAATATTTCCAGTGCAGCCCAGGCGGAAAAGATTATTGAGGCGCTGCAGGGCTGGCTGAAGTAGCGACGATCAATAGGGCAGCTATGTTCTGTTGTGAAAATGATTCCGTCACGGGTCAGGGGGGGGTAGAGGTCGTTGGTGAGATGGCTTGGGTCAGGCGGGATTACCAGTTCTAACCCCTGATTCGTATTGTCGATATCGTAACTCGGGGCATGTAACCTATTAATATCGCCCCTTGTCTGCACCATGATCTGTCATCTTTTTTTCAGCCAGGACATCCTCGACGGCATCAAGAAGCTCGCTCGTGGTCAGCGGTTTAATGACAAACCGTGCAATGCCTACGGCATGGGCTTTTTCTGCAGAAACCGTATCGCTATGTCCTGTACACATGATAATCGCTAAAGACGGTTTGATTTCCAGCACGGCTTCGGCGAGTTCTATGCCTGTAAGCCCCGGCATGGTCTGATCGGTGATGAGCAGGTCAAAGCTGTCCGGGCTACGGCGAAATGCCTCAAGGGCCAGCGTGCTGTCTGTAAATGTTGAGACCTGATAGCCTCGGCCTGCCAGTCGTTTTTTGTTTATCTTAACCAGAAGCGGTTCGTCATCCACAACTAATATTCTTTCCTGTCCGGGGAGGGGTTCCACCCTGTCTTGCTGTTCTGTCGCAGCGTTGGATTCTGGTTCTGTACGCTTCGGGAAGTACACAGAAAAGATACTTCCTTCCCCGACCCTGCTTTTCACTTCAATAAACCCCCTATACTCCTCCACAGCACCGTGGACAACGGCAAGGCCCAGACCCGTGCCCCGGCCCAGTTCCTTGGTTGTGAAATAAGGGTCAAAAATCCGGTCAACGGTGGGCTGATCCATTCCGCAGCCGTCATCCTTGACTGTCAGGACAATATAGTCGCCGGGGAAGACCTTGTCCCCCCTGCTTGTATCAGCGGCAGTGAGTTCAAGACCTTGCAGTTCTACGGTCAAGATTCCCTTCTGATCAGGCATGGCATGCATGCTATTGGTGCAGAGGTTGATAACGATCTGATGGATGATGGTGGGGGCGGCGAGTATGGTGCCGCAATCCGCATCAAGACGTTCTGTTATGTGTATTGTTGCCGGCAGGGTCGCCCGCAGCATATTCAACGCCTCGTGGACGATGAGATGAGGGTGAATGAACATTTTTTCACTGCCTGTCTGACGACTGAAGGTAAGGATCTGTTTGACAAGGGATGCGGCCCGTTTTGCCGATGTGATGACCTGGGCAATGTCCCGGCCAGCCGAACTCTCCTGCGGGACTTCCTGTTGGATCAATTCGCTATAGCCAAGGATTGCCGAAAGAATATTGTTGAAATCATGGGCAATACCACCCGCCATGGTGCCGATGGCCTCCATTTTCATGGACTGCTGCAACTGTTTTTCAAGTGCAGCCTCTTTGCTTACATCCCGTTTTACGGCGACAAAATTGCTGATTTTTCCGGCATTATCCTTGACCGGGGAGATGGTGACCTCTTCTTCGAACAGGGAGCCGTCCTTTTTCTTGTTGATCATTCGCCCATGCCATATTTCCCCCCGGAGCAGTTGATCCCACATCTTTTTATAAAAGGCGGGGTCCTGCGTGCCACTATTGAGAATACGCGGATTTTGCCCCAGGGCTTCTTCACAGGTATATCCGGTCAGTTTCTCGAAGGCCGGATTGGTGTATTGGATGGAGCCTTGCAGGTCAGTGATGACCACTGTTTCGGAGGCCTGTTCAATGGCTGTGGCCAAGCGTATCCTTGTGGTTTCAGCCTGCTTGCGCTTGGTTATGTCGCGATTGATGCCGATATAGCCTGTGATCTGCCCTTCGTTGTCAAAAGACGGGACTCCGTTTGTCTCGAGTACAATCGGGTGCTTGTCTTTATGCAGGGCGATGTGTTCTAGATGGAGGATGGGCTGGGCTGTTTCTGCCAAGGTGTTGAAAACCCTGGTGGTCTGATTGATCTCTTCAGGCCCCATCAGGTCAAAGGGCGTTTTGCCAATGATCTCAGCCGGCGTATACCCTAATATATTCTCAACCTGCGGGCTGGCATAGGTGTAGATTCCTGCCGTGTCCATCTCCCATATCCAGTCGTTGGAAGACTCAACTAGATTTCTGAACTTGGCCTCGCTTTCCCGAAGATTTTTATGGTGTTGGTCTATTTCCCGGTCGGTCTGGCGGAGTATGACATAATAGAAAATAAGCACCCCTCCCACCAGAAGCAGGGCGCAGAGAACGGTTGCGGACACGATCTTGATAAATCCGGTCTTGACCGCTGTAATATCACGCAGGATAACGAGATCGCCCACCACCCTGCCCGAGGCATCGTTCAAGGGATGGATAATGAGTTGCCATGCTGTATGGTCCGACTGTGCCTCCCCTTCAATGTCGTCATGTTTATGCACCTTCTCCCCGTGAATAAAGCGGTCGAGGTCAGAGGGGAAATGGGATTGGGTGTAATAGATCAGGGCCATATCCTGGTATCGTTGCCAGTCGGACGTTCTGCCGAGCATCTCCATGCCGGTATCCCAGGTTTCCTGTTCGAGGAGGTCTTTATTGATGAGCACGGCGAGCTCGACAGCGAACTGCTGGTGGACAAAACCGAGCACATCCTCAATCTCCTTGCCAAGCTCCAGGTAACCGATGAGATTCTTGTCAAGATAGACCGGTTGCACAATTCTCAGAGTGAAGGTGCCCAGTACCCCCAATTCGATGCCCCAGGCCGTCATGCCGGTTTCTTCGGCCTTGTTCAGGGTGAATCGGTTAATCCGGTCGCCATATTTGTCCGGTTTATGGATGCGGAGTAAATTGATCTTGTCGGGCTGATGGAAGTAAAAATGGGTGATGGTATAGTTCGTATGGAAATCAGCAAATGTGGTGGTGAAAAGAGCGAGTAACTGCTTGCGGTCCCGGGCTTGAAGGGCTTTGTGGAGCTCCGGGTTCTGGAGAAGTCCATCGCCCAGGGCGGCGATCATCTGGGCTTTTTGCTGGAGAGAGATGTCCAGGCTGCGGACGACTTCCTTCAGAAGATACTGACTGGACCGGTTGGTGTTTTGCTTCTGATTGATGAGCAGGGCCATGGAAGAGCCCAGCACGAGTAAGAAAAGGATACACGCCAATGGCGTCAGCAGTCTGCGGAGTACCGGTCTGGTGAGCGTCTGTTTGATGCCTGAAATCATGCTGTGAACGTGTCCCCCTGGTTTGTCCTATGATCTTTGGGATCAGTGTAGCAAATAACAGAAGCGGAACTGTAGCCCTTTTTTAGCCGGGGCCATGTTTTGTTTGGCTGCGGGAGGAGTCGGGGGCAGCTGAACGTCTTGCAGTCCGAGCGGGAATGGTTGGGGCTGCCTGCATTGGGGAGAGTTGAGGGAGTTGTCGTGGGAACCACTGTGGATCAAGGTGCATAAGGATCGTTCCGGCGTCACCGGGAACGATCCTTAGAATGAGACCCGGCCACTGCCCTTCCAGCCCGCCGCGCGTATTTCCCGGGTGAGGTCGGCGGTGATGTCCCATTTGTTGAGCGGGCTGATGAGATAGAGGCCGTCCACAAAGGATGCGATATCATCCATGAGTTTGCGGGTGTAATCCAATGCGCATTTCCGTTGATCTTCTACCTTGTCGAATTGCCAGAGCTTTTTGCGTAAGGATTCCGGAATGGATATGCCTGGGACCTCATTATGGAGAAAATCGGCATTCCGGGCCGAAATGAGCGGGAATATTCCCGGCAGAATCAAGATATCCAGATGGGAGACCGCCTCCATCATCTGCTCAACCTCACCGGAGTCAAAGAGGGGTTGGGTCATGACGAATTTGAGACCAAGTTCCACCTTGCGCTCCAGGCGCCGAATCTGGACCTCGGGCCGGGACGGTCTGAAGGAGAAGGCCCCGCCGATTGAAAAATTGGTGGCCTCTTTCATGGATTTGCCGGCCATGTTGTTGCCGTTATTGAACAGGTCAATCATGCGCAGCAACCCAAAGGACTTCACATCAAAAACGCCGCTGGTGCCGGGTTGATCCGATGAGGTGGCCGGATCTCCTGTGATGCCGAGGATCCCGCCGATACCGAGGAGATGCGCCCCCATAACCTGGGACTGCAATCCGAGGATGTTCCGGTCCCGGCAGGTGAGATGGATGATTGTTTGAATGTCCAGCTTTTCGTGGATGAGATGGGCCAGGGACAGGTTGTCCGCCCGTAAAATGGCAAGGGGGTTTTCGCCGAGGGAAATAGCATCGGCACCGCTGTCCTTGAGGGCCTTG
>JBFFNY010000071.1:0-7476 GCA_041562955.1 Desulfurivibrionaceae bacterium
CGCAACAGTCGCATTTCCGGGACTTCTTTTGAAGATGTGCAAGGCGAGGGGGCTCTCTTCTCCGGGGCCAGTATCGATACCGGAACAATGCGGGATGCCTTGTTTATGAAGGCGGATTTCAGTCACGCCGTCCTGCGCGGGGTTCTGGTTGAGGCCACAAATTTTCAGGGTGGTAATTTCCGCAAGGCCAGAATGGAGAACGTCAAGGGCGCCACGGTTAATTTCCAACATGCTGATCTGACTCAGGCGGTTATTGCGAACTCTCAGCTCCAGGGTGCTAATTTTAACAACGGGATCCTGCACCAGACTGTTTTCACGGATGTGGATCTGACCGGCACTTCCTTTCAGAATGTTGACCTGTCGGGCATGAACCTGGGCGGGTTAAATTTAGCACAGGCGGATTTCAGCGGAGCCAATTTGACCGGCGCAAGTTTCAAGGGGGCCAATCTGAAAGGGGCTGTTTTGCTGAAAGCGAATATGCAGAAAATGAATCTGCAGGGGGCTGTCTTTGAAGATGCAGATCTTTCCGGGGCAAATTTATCAGGCAGCCGGGCCCAGGGTGCTCAGTTTGAAGATGCCGATTTGTCCGGAGTGAAATTGCAGACGGTGCAGCTGCAGGGGGCCAGTTTTGAAGATGCCACGCTGCATAATGCCAATTTGTTCGGCGTTGACCTCAGCGGGGTTGACGTAAAGGGCGCCGATTTTACCACCACCAATCTCAAAGGACTCAAGAATCTCGATAAGGCGATCAACGTTGATCGGGCGAAAGGGTTGCTGCCGAAGAATTAACCGTCGGTCCTGTCCTGAAGGTATGCATGGTATTGGCTGCTGATCCGACACTCATTCAGAAGAAGAACAACCACTGTAACATGAATTAAGGCGGCGAATGTGGTGGTGACGGAGTATTTGTAGTGGCCGGAGATCGCAATACCGATGTGCATGGCCAGGCTCAGCAGGGCGAGAACACGAATGGGGATCACCCATTGCAGGCAGAGTACAGAGCGTGTTGTTGTCCGGTCTCGTGATTTTCTGCAGCATCCCATGGTTTTGTCCTCGTTGGTGAATAGGTTAGTTTTTTTTGTCTGGTTCTGCGATGTGTTGTCTGCTGAGGTTATCACAGGGGAGTTGTGTTTGTGAAAAGAATATGGCGTTTTTTGCGGGAGGAAAACCTGCACCGGGTCGTGGCCTGGGTGGTGGTTCTGGTTTTTTGCAGCTCTGTTTTAATCAGTCTGCTGGAGCCGGGACTGAAATGGACGGATTCGGTCTGGTGGTCCATCGTCACGCTGACCACAGTGGGGTATGGTGACTTTTCCCCGGTCACCGGCGGCGGCCGTGCCGTTGCTGTTGTGATTATGTTTCTGGGGATCGGCCTTTTAGGAACGCTGAGTGCAACATTTGCCACCATGATGATCAGTCGACGGATCAAGGAAGATAAGGGAATGAGCCGGTATACTTTTGAGAAGCATATTATTATTTGTGAGTGGAATCATCGGGCTCAGGCCATTCTTAAGGAGATTCGCGCCGAACACAAGACCCGCGAAACACCGGTGGTTCTCATTGGGGACTGCGAGTCTAAGCCGTGTGATGATCCTGATCTCTATTTTGTCAAAGGATCCGTGAACGACGACACCCTGGCCCGGGCCAGCGCCGCAGCCGCTGAAACCGTGGTGATCCTCGGCGATGATAAACTTGATGCCAATGCGCGGGATGCGAAGGTGGTTCTTTCGACCCTCACCGTGGAGTCTTACTGCTCAGGGGTGTACACCGTTGTCGAGCTTGTGGATGAAAAGAACAGTCAGCATTGTGTCCGCGCCCAGGCGGATGAGGTGATCGTCGGTAATGAGTTGTCCAGTCATCTCATTGCCAGTGCCGCTTTAAATCATGGCATCAGCCGCATTGTCTGTGAACTCCTGTCCACCCAGTACGGGAACGATCTGTATGGAATGCCTGTCCCGGAACTTCTAGCCGGAAAGCCGTTTATGGAGGTTTTTATTCAGCTGAAAAAGACGCATCAGGCCACGGTGCTGGGAGTGCAGAAAGGCAAGGCGGGTACGCTTGTCAGTAATCCGCCGGGGGATTACGTGGTGGAACCCGGTGATTATCTTGTTGTCATGGGGGTGTCAGGGGGGATTGCAGCGCCTTAAAAGTCGCCATCGGCATTGCGTTGCATCTGGGCGAGAAGTTCATCCCGGAACTCTTCATCTTCGATGAGTTTGCGGGCAATCACTTCGCATAATCCTGCCGCTAACCCCACCTTGCCTTCGTAGGCCATATCCACCTGGATGGAATCATTGGTGCCGGTGAGTATCAATGCCGCTTGTTGGTCTTCTAGGATTACTTCAGCCATGCAGGTCTCCCTGGGTTTTTAAGTTCTTTAGGGTGTCATGTTGTACAAAAAAATACTGTGGCATACTTATGGGTTGGAAATCAAGGAGTTCTCGAACTTATTTTGCCTGGGCCCTGTTTTTTTTCTAAAGAAAACAAGAGGTTCCCCACGCCTGTGTCCATGGGTTGTTCGGCCTGGTTGCTAAGGCGAAACAGACGCCGGATGAATTTGCAAGGGTTCTGAGCGCGCTCGGCACAATGATGGGTGTGCAACAGCGGCTTCCGGCTGAACAATAACGATGTTTTTACTGAGAGAGCAGAGGGAGGAGTGGGTGAATATATATTTTGCCGGATCCATTCGCGGTGGACGTGATGATGGAGAATTGTACCGGGAGTTGATCCGTTTTTTGAGCCAGTACGGTCCGGTTCTGACCGAGCACGTGGGTGATGATGGTCTGTTGAGAGATGAAAAGAACCTCAGCGAACAGGAGATCTTTGACCGTGATATGGCCTGGCTTGACCGCGCTGATGTGCTGGTGGCTGAAGTTACCACCCCCTCCCTTGGTGTGGGGTATGAGCTTGGGGTTGCCCAGGGTCTGGGGAAGAGGGTGCTGTGTCTGTTCAGGCCGCATGCGGGCAAGGAATTATCCGCCATGGTGGCCGGCAACAGGTTGTTTCAGGTGGAGCCGTACCACGATACTGCCGAGGCGTGTGAGCTGATTGCCGCATTTCTGGCTGAGGGTCAGATGAGGCCTCGGTCATAATTAAAGGGTGTGGTGTGGGGAATGGCTTGATCCTGTCTGACCGCCTGGATGACGGCACCATGCTCCTCGGGTGTATGGCCCCGCAGGTCGATGAGATAGCGGGTTATGCCGGGTTGTAATTCATGCAGCCGGCCGCTGATGGAGAAGGGCACGGTGGCCTGAATCCGCGTCAGTCCGCTGTCCTGAACAGGGTGCAGCATTTCCCCTTTCGGTGTGGCGAGGGTTGCGCTTGCTGGGAGCGGAATCCTGGAGGTCATGAGTGGAATGATGCCGTAGACCGGTACGATGATGGTGTTGGTATGACAACACAGAGCCGTGATATTGGTCTTGTCATCCTCAAACGAACTGGTGACGTGCTGGATGCCCAGTGCGGTCAAGGCTGCAAAGGCCTGCTGGTTCAGGCAGTAGAGCGGCGGCCCTGCCATGAACTGCATGGCATGTGGTTCCTCGAAAAGACGGAAATGGCCGATATTGTTCAGGCGGAATCGTGTGTAGCCCAGTTCTTTTTTCTGTTCAATCTGGCGACGGATTTCCTGCCACTGCCCCTCATAGATGATCGGCGGGATGTCCCAGAAATACTCCTTTTCCCGGGCATGGCGGGTTGGCTCGGTATCAAGGGGCAGGATCAGGGTGAGTGTCCCGTTGTCAAGAAGGTTCGGGTAGGGTTGGTCGGTGACAACCAAATACTCGGGTCCGGTCTGATGCTGGCATCCCCTGGCACCCTGGAGTTGCTTTTTGATCGCGGCAAGACGATCCTGGTCCTGATCGCCTTGACTGGTCTGCAGTTTCCGGCTTAATGTCGCGTAAAACTCCCGCCTGATGGCCTTGAGTCGGCTGGGTTTGATGACCAAGGGCGGCAGGTTCTCTCCCCTGAGGGTGCCGAGCTCAAGCTCGGCATGACCCGTCTTGGCAAAGATGTTTTCCAGGGTCTCCAGGCTGAGGGGCGATTTCTGCGCGGTAAAGGTTTCGATTTCATAGGTCTGCTGCAGGGATACGGGTGACGATGCGGTGACCGTCAAGGTTGTGGCGGTGCAGCCGATATCGAGGTTGACCCGCGTGGCTGGCAGGGCACCATGGGTCAGCCGCCGCCTGCACGCCTCTTCGCTGAGGGTGAAACCGCGGCCTGTGGAGATTTTGAAGATGTGGTCGCCGGGCCCAAACCGGTTGTGAAAAGGCGAAACAACCGTAATAGACTGGCCGCTTTGGATCTGTTTAACCCTTTTTCTGCCAACCTCCATGTCGCGAATAATAAAGGCGATGCCCGGCTGGTCGTTTTTCGGCTGGATGCGGAGTTTGTCGCCGATATGCAACGGGATCTGACTCTTGAAAGAGATCTGTTTTCCGGAGGCGCGGTCCACCTGTCCTGCTGCCTGGCCGATCCCCCCCTTCTGGTGCGGACGAAGAATCGTGTCTCGTTGTCCGGTCAGAAAACCGGCGGTGGCCTGTCGGCCGTGGGCCTGTTCCAGAATCGCGTGGCCTCGGCGGATGGCGGGTTCGAGGTCTGTTTCGGAACAGTCCAGCACCTCCCGGTAGGCCCGTACAACATTCCAGACATATTCACTGCTCTTCATCCGCCCTTCAATTTTAAAACTCATCACCCCGCTTGCGGCAAGCTGCGGGAGATAGTCGATGGTTTCGAAATCTGCTGTGGAAAAGGCAAAGCTCGGCGTGTTGTTCTGAATGTAACGCCTCCGGCACGGCTGGGCGCAGCCGCCTCGGTTGCCGCTGCTGCCCGTTTGAAATGAGGAGAAGAGACAGTGGCCGGAGATGGAGTAGCACAGGGCGCCGTGGACGAAATGTTCAAGTTCAATTTCAGTGTTGGCGCGAATCTCTTTTATTTCTTCCAGGGTCAACTCCCGGGCCAGTACCGCACGCTCAAACCCCATGCGCTCGAGCATCTGCACGCCTCCACTGTTATGCACAGCCATCTGGGTTGATGCGTGGAGGGGCAGTTCCGGGAAGTGACGGTGCACCAGATTGTAGACGCCGAGGTCCTGAATGATCAGCCCGCTGATTTGACAATGGGCCAGGCCGGTAAGGACATCAAGGAGGTGCGGAAGTTCCGTTTCCTTGATCAGGGTGTTCAGGGGGACATAGAGCTTGCGGTCCAGCTTGCGGGCATAGCCGCTCAGGTCCGCCATTTCGCTCAGGCTGAAATTCCTGGCCTTGGCGCGTGCTGAAAAATCTTTTAAGCCGCAATAGACGGCATCGGCACCCGCCTCCATGGCCGCGAAGAAGGATTCCACGGATCCGGCTGGGGCGAGGAGCTCGGTGTTGTAGGTTCGGGCAAGGCTCATGGTGCGGATTCAGTTTCTGTCGCGAGGTGCTTCATCTTTTTTTTGCAGAGGAGAAAGGGGAGGATGAGGCTGATCATCATGCCGTTCATGAAGATGGATTTCCAGATGAGAACCTGTTTGATGAACTGCGTCTTCGGCGTGATTCCGGTCGGTCCCGCCTCATAGATGGCGGTGATGATCTGATCCTCCTCAGCACCGTTGATATAGGTGAGGGTGATCTCCTGTCTGGTACTGTCCAGTTGTCTACCGTTGAGCTCGGCCGTGTAGTCCGCCGGGATGTGGATCGACTTGCCATTGGTGACGGAGGTGCCTTTGACAGCTGTGGGGCCCATGCTGCCTTGGTTGAAAAAGGCGGTGTTGAAAAGATAGTTCGGGATCATCCGTGTCCCATCTTCCGGGTCCGGAAGCTGGAGTTGCTGCAACTGGTCTGGGGTGACCACCTGGAGTTCCCCTGTTGCCAGTTGCAGTGCGACGGGGAAGGGGGCGAGCATTGTTGTCGGGTCCGTATGTCTTGTCACCGAAATCGTTGTAGCCGTGAAGAATGTGGCGACACTGCAGGCAAGGAAGAGGGAGAAGAATAGAAGATAGGGGAAACGGGATTTTTTCATGGGGCGCGGGGCAATAATGTGTTGTTTTGGTAAGTGTCGTTAATGATGGGATATCCTTTGACAAAATGGCTCTGGGGATTATTCCTTATAATCTGCTACACTGTAAATAGACACATTAAAAAAAGAGGATTACACTAAGGGCAGGGTTTACTGCCCGAGATGTGCAAACGATTTTAACCGCAAATGAAAGAACGTAATGGCGCGTAAAGGTGAATGGTATGAAGACCGCACGAGAAATAATGACACCGCAAGTGATCACTGTCGAACTTGGGATGACGGTTGTGGATTTGGCAAAACTTTTTTTGGAGCTTGATATCAGCGGGGCACCGGTGGTTGATTTGAGTGGTAAAATAGTAGCTGTAGTTACTGAAAGTGACCTGGTTGATCAGAATAAGAAGTTGCATATTCCCACCATTATGCCATTTCTTGATGCGGTTATTTTTCTGGAAAGTGCCAAGTCCATGGAGAAGGAACTGCAGAAAATGTCCGGGGCCAAGGTGGGGGATATCTGTTCCTCCCGTCTGGTCACCGTGGATGCGGATGACACGCTGGAGACTGTGGCGACGGTGATGGCGGAAGAACATTGCCATACCCTGCCCGTGATGGAGGACGGGGAACTCATCGGTGTAATTGGCAAGGCTGATATTGTTAGGGTCATTGCCAGAAGTCACTGATTTTTAAGTTTGTTCTTTGATGGGTCGTGGTCTCCATTGCTGAGGCGTCGCGCCGTTTATTTCAGAACGTTCACAGTCTGTGGTGAAGTTGGCCATGGAGCTTCATGTCTTACGGGAAGAATACGGGAAAAATATAAGAATTTGACGCAACAGTGACCAGCAGTGATACCATCAAGCCGATGGAAAATTGTCTATTGTTGTTGAAACGTGGAGCGGTGGAATACTCCATTTTGGCCAAAACTAAAATACAGGAACCATAATATGACAGAACGTACAGCCTATACCTTATATTCAGGCGGGCATCGTGGTGTAGAGGCCGCTTTTGGTCAATGTGCTGAGGAATGGGGGGTGAATGAGGTGAATTACTCCTTTGCAGGACATAAGGTGGCCCGTGATGTAAACATCAAAAATCTCAGCGAAGAAGAGCTTGATCGAGGTGATATCTCCATGGAGCTTGCCTCCAAGATGATGAACCGCACCTATTATGAGAAGAAGAAGATCAGAAAGGTACTGCAGCTTATTTTTCATATGGTCAACTCCGGCCATCAGGTTTTTGTGGTGGGAACCATCCTGGATGATAATACCGTGAAGGGCGGAACCGGCTGGGCCGTGGAATTGGCGAAGTTGTTCAATCGTCCGGTCCATGTGTTTGATCAGAGTAAAAATAAGTGGTTTACGTGGAAAGGCGGGAGCTGGCAGGAGGAGGTCGCGCAAATCAAGCATGAAACCTTCTGCGCCTCAGGCACACGTGATCTCACTCCTGAGGGTGAAAAAGCCATACGTGGTTTGTTTACACGGGCCTTTGGCA
>JBFFNY010000072.1:0-7428 GCA_041562955.1 Desulfurivibrionaceae bacterium
CGAGACATCAGTTATCGGCTATGGGGTTGCCAATCATTTCAGGGTCGGCGGGATTGATGAAGAGGGTAAGGCGTGGTCCAGGTATTTCGGGCAGTTCAAGATTGATCAGGGGTATGATTTCCGTCAGAAGGAGACCCCTTTTACGGATATGGTCTTTAATCTGGATATCTATCCCATTGCCGGATTACGCATCCATTATAAGACGAACTGGAATATGTATGGGGCAGGCATTGTCTCCTATGACCTCCTGTCCCGGTATACCAACAAACGTGGGGATTTCGCCGGGGTTGATTATATCTACAATAAATTGGGTGAAATTCATTCAATCAACGCCGAGGCGCAGGTGCGCATCTCCCGGACCCTGGCTGGACGGGTTGAATTTAAGAAATCGTTGTCTGAAAGCAACACCACCGTCACCCAGAAAATCGCCCTCCTGTATCAGCCCGGCTGTTGGGGGATGAAATTGGAATACTCTGACACCCAGGATGACAAACGCGTCGCCCTGATGGTCTCCCTTGTGGGGGCGGGTCAGTCATACGGGTTTGGTTACGGCAGTAGCCGTGAAGGCGGCGAGGTCTTCAGTACCACGGATGCCCTTGAGCTTGAAAATGATTATTGATGTGTTTAACGGTGATGCGGATGGCATTTCGGCCCTGCAGCAGCTCCGTCTGGCCAGTCCCTGTGTTTCCACCCTTATTTCCGGAGTAAAACGGGATATCCGTTTGCTTGATAAGGTTGTCGGCCCCGTTGACGAACTGACGGTCCTGGATGTTTCCATGTCCACCAACCGGGCCCCCCTTGAGCTGTTGCTGGCCGGCGGTTGTCATGTCCTCTATGCGGATCATCATGATCCTGGTGCGCCCCTGCACCATGCGGGTCTTGTGAATTTGGTGGATGCCGATCCGTCCATTTGCACAGGGCTCATTATCAATCGTTATCTACACGATCAATATCCGGCCTGGGGTGTTGTGGCGGCCTTTGGAGATAATCTCCATGATGCAGCTTCGCATCTGGCACAGACACATCATTTTGCAGAAGCTGAGGTCGGAGTGCTCCGTGAGTTGGGTGAGCTGCTCAATTATAACGGCTATGGTAAAACAGTTGCGGATCTGCATTTTGACCCGGTGGCCCTGTATGAGGCGGTGCATCCCTACGAAAACCCGCTTGATTTTTATAGGGACAGCCCGGCTCTTGCCCAGCTGCGGCAGGGATTTCATGATGATATGCGTAAGGCTCGTTCTCTCGAACCGTTTCTTGAAAATGCACTTGGACGTGTCTATCTATTGCCGGATGAACCATGGGCTAAACGTGCGGTTGGCGTGTTTGCCAATGAACGGGCAAGGGAGGCCGCAGAGAAAGGGCATGCCATGCTCGTTGCTGACGGGCAGTCCGGGTATGTGGTGAGTGTGCGTGCCCCCCTTGTCAGCAAACAAGGGGCGGTGGAGTTATGTAGGCAGTTTCCTTCCGGCGGCGGAAGGGCCGCCGCCGCAGGCATCAATCATCTGCCGGAAGTAGACCTGGATGGTTTTCTGAAGGCATTTTCCGGTGCGTGGTGATGGCGCGGGATTGAATTTATAGAGAAAAAAAGATAAAATTGTAAGGGTTTTCCCGTGCTTGCGGGCGCGGCGCATTATTTTTTTATACGGGTTTCTTTTCATCTTTTAGGCACGGGACGGTTATGAGCAACATTACACTTCGAATTATGGCAGTTTTTCTTTTTGCTTTTGTGGTCGTGAACCCTGCATACGCGGAGGACACAGCGGAGAAGGTGAAGGCTGCTGATTTAGTGCGTGACGGCCAAATCATTGATCTGCAATCCCCGCGTTATCAGAAACTATTCACTGAGCTCCGCGATGAGCATGGATTCAGCCAACCAGAGCTGGATCAAATCTTTGCTGGAGTCTCCATTAAACGCAGGGTTTTGGAGCTGATGGACTCCCAGTGGGAGGCCAAGCCCTATTACCAGTATTGGCCCCGTTTTATCACCCCGGCGGTGGTGGCCGAAGGCAGGAAGATGCTGGCCCAGTACAAGGATATTCTTGATAGGGTGGAAAAGGAAATTGGGGTGGAGCGTGAAGTGGTTGTCGCCATCTGGGGGATTGAGACCCGGTTTGGTAAACACAAGGGCGGGTTTGATATGCTCCAGACCCTCAACACCATGTTTGATGCCTATCCCCGGAGGTCGAGTTTTTATAGGAAGCAGCTGGTCCATTTTTTATTGTTGTGTCGTGAAAATGATGTGGATCCTCGTTCGGTTCTCGCATCCTACGGCGGTGCCTTTGGGCAGACCCAGTTTATCCCCTCAAGCTTTCGAGAATATGCGGTTGATTTCGACAAGGATGGCCGGCGGGATGTGTGGAACTCTGAGGCGGATGTCCTGGCATCCATTGCCAATTACCTGAAGCGTTTTCACTGGGTGTTTGCGGCTCCCGTTTATGCTGAAATTGGTGGCGAGCTGCGTGGCGAGGAACTCACCAAGGCCTATCGGAAAGGGCGTAAAGGTTTTGTTGCGGTGCAGAATGTCAATAAGGCCCAGTCCCTGACTCTGCCGCCTCCACCAAAGGATAAGAAGGGCCGGGAGAAGAATGTCACCATTGTTGGCCTGGAACTGGATGACAAGGGCGGTATGCGGTATATCGCCGGCTACCCGAATTTTCAGGCCATTACGCAGTGGAATCACTCCAATCGTTACGCCATGGCGGTGACGGAATTGGCTGAACGGTTGGCTGCACCGCAGTAAGACAAGACCGGCTGGCGAAAACAGGGTGTCCTTTGCAGGGCAATCTTCCTTTGCGAACGTTGAACTCGGACGGGACACCCGAAACATGAATCGTGTAAGCGATAAGCGATAAAAAAAACATGCGAACCCGCCATCTCAAGACACGAATCGCACTGAGTCTGATGTTTTTTATCGGGATTGGTATGATCCTGATTGATCTGGTTCTCGGTCTCATGTCCTATCGCAGGGTGATTCAGGCTGAGATTGTTCAGGCCAAAGCCACTCTTTCCGCCGTCTCCCGGCAGGTTCAATGCGGGGCCGGAGTCACGGGGGAGACCATCCGCTATGTCAGTGACCTCGCCCAGATAACCGGTCTCGGCGTTATGCTGGTGAATGGTAAGCCTGAGGTGGTCTATCAGTCCAAACTTGACCCCAAGGTGGCAGAGGAGCTGGCAGCGTTTACAACCCGGAATCTCCTTGCTGTGGATGTGGAGCCCTATTTTTATGGCGGCCATTTCAGTTTGATCGGCTTGCAGTATGAACATCTCTTTCTCTGCACACCGCTGCGCTCTGCACAGGGCGAACATTGCGGCGCGGTTGGGCTTGACCTTCATCTCGGATCGTTCTCTGAGTCATTGTGGAAGGGGCAGCAGTTGGTGTGGGTCTATATCTTTTTCAATGTCGTGGTCTTGTCCGGTTTGGCCTATTGGCGTTTTTCCCGTTTTCTCATTATGCCCCTCCAGCAGATTGCGGAAAAGGCGGCGAACTATCAGGATGATGATTTCTATCTGACCTCTGATTTTCGTTCAGATGATGTCTCCACCCTGTCACGTTCCCTTGATCAGATGTTTCGCCGTATCCATAATGACCGGGATGAACTCCAGAAGATGGTGACGGCCCTTGAAAAGGTGAATGAATCGTTGACCAGGGCGCAGGCGGATATGATCCGTGCCGAAAAACTCGCCTCTGTGGGCCGGTTATCCGCGGGTATTGCCCATGAGATCGGGAATCCTGTAGGCATCGTGCTCGGCTATCTGGAATTGCTCAAGCAGGAGGATATAACACCTGAAGAGCGGCTGGACTTCACCTCCCGTGCCATCGCTGAAATTCAGCGGGTGAACACCATCATCCGGCAGCTTCTTGATTTGGCCCGTCCCTCGGCCGATGACCGGGGCAGATGTTCGGTGCACCCTATTCTTGAAAGTTTCCGCGATGATCTGGCCCTGAAATCTGTGGTGGGGGAGATGGCGTTGCATTTTGATTTATGCGCCGCGGATGATGTGGTGGCAATGGATGGCGAGAAGCTGCGCCAGGTCTTTCTGAATGTGATTCTGAACGGTGCGGATGCCGTGAAAGAGGTCGAGGGCCAGGGACAGCTCACGATCAGCACGGCCCTAATCGGCGCTCAGGAAGATGGCTCCGCAGCCCTTGAAATTCGCTTTGTCGATAATGGCCCAGGCATTGACTCGGAGCATATTAAGCAGATCTTTGACCCCTTCTTTACGACGAAGGAGGTGGGGCATGGCACAGGTCTTGGGCTTTCGGTGAGTTATATGATTATTGAAAATGGCGGGGGCACGATTCAGGCCATAAGTCACGATGTTGGCAGTGAATTTCGCATTGTTTTGCCCCTGGCAAAGCTGTGTTTAAATAAGAATGGAAATGACAATGGCCCAAGTTAAAAAAATTCTGATCCTCGATGATGAACCGAATATGCGGCATATGCTGAGTACGCTCCTGACAAAGGCGGGGTATGCGGTGACGGGTGCTGAAAACGGCCGGGAGGGGCTTGATCTTTTGGGTTCCCATGATTTTGATTTCATTCTCTGTGATATCAAAATGCCTGTTATGGACGGCATGGCGTTTCTTGAGGCATCTGAACCGGTACGGGGTGAGGCTACGGTGATTATGATGTCTGCCTTTGCCTCCATTGATACGGCCCTTGAGGCTATGAAATGCGGGGCCTATGATTTTGTGTCCAAGCCTTTTAAGACCGATGAGGTGCTGCTGGCGTTAAAAAAAGCAGAGGAGCGTGAGAGCCTGCGCGCTGAGAATAAACAGCTGAAAGCCCAGATCCGGCAGGTGACGGATGAGTACCAATTTGGCTCCATGCTGGCTAGGTCCAAACCTATGCGCAAGGTGCTGCGGTTGGCAGAAAAGGTGGCGCGCTTTGACACCACCGTGCTCATTACGGGTGAATCCGGAACCGGCAAGGAGTTAGTGGCCCGGGGCATTCATTTCTCCTCGGATCGGGCAGGGGAGAATCTGGTGATTGAGAATTGTGGCTGTATCCCTGAAAATTTACTGGAATCTGTTTTTTTCGGCCATCGGAAAGGAGCCTTCACCGGGGCGGATCAGAATCGTAAAGGGCTGTTTGAGGAGGCGGATAAGGGCACTATTTTCCTGGATGAGATCGGGGATCTGCCTTTGAACTTGCAGGTTAAACTCCTCCGGGTGTTGCAGGAGGGAGAGATCCGCCCCCTTGGCAGTGACAAGACCATCCGGGTCGATGTGCGTGTGGTGGCTGCCACGGCCAAGGATTTAGCCCATGAGGTTGAAGAAGGGACCTTCCGGGAGGATCTGTTCTACCGCCTCAATGTGCTGCCCCTGCATATCCCGTCATTAAAGAGACGGCCGGCGGATATTCCCCTCTTATGTAAACATTTCATTGGGAAATTGAATGAGAAGATGGGTATGAATATTACCGCCATCGATAAACCGGGAATGAAGCTCCTCCTCAAGCATGTATGGCCCGGGAATGTCCGGGAGCTTGAAAACATGATTGAGCGTGCCATGGTGTTGGCTGAAACCGACATTCTGGGTGTGGATGATTTCCCGGGTCTCGTCGGCTTGGCTGCCGCCCCTGGTGCGGAGGAGGGGTTGTTTTCCGGCTACTCATTGAAGGAGGCAAAGGTGGTGTGGGAAAAGAATTTGATTGAAAAGACCCTGCAGGAGTGCAACGGCAATCGCTCCAAGGCCTCTGAACTGCTCGAAATCAGCTATCCCTCTCTGCTCAATAAAATCAAAGAGTATGGGGTGCAGGTGAGGAAAGATTCATAACGGCACGGGGTGTCTTTTGCTCTGGTTCCCCTCGCCTCGGGATGATTCCCGCACGTCACAAGCTGTCGCCAATACCCCTTGCCCCTGATTCCCGTCTGCTGATGTGGATCGTTGAAAATATTCGTCAGGGACATCACTCTAGGTTAATAATTTCCATCTTATGATTGTTCCTGACGTGTGTCGGTGAAGGCCCCTCTGTCTGCAGCATGGTTGTGCCTGTCAATCCATACTGGACGACATATTGCTTGGCATGGGTGACCCAATTCTCCGGGTGGGCCGTTTCAAAGATGGGACACACCCCGTAGGAGAACATCAGGTTTTGGCACGTCTTCTCCTGAGCGCTCACCGCCATGATCCAGACGGGCAGACGGAAGCGCGTGAGGTTGCGGGCTGTGGCGCCGCTGTCCGTCGGGGTCAGAACGGCGGCGGTGGTGTCTACCGCATGGATTATTTTTTCAATGGAGACACAGATCATATCCACCGGGTTTGGTTTGTAGTTCCGGGCCTGGGGCATGAGGGTGGTGATGAAATGCCGGCCCTTGCGATTTGGTTCTGTGGCGCGGGCTATTTTGCCTAGCATTTCTATGGACTCAATAGGGTAGTCGCCCATGGCCGATTCTTCGGAAAGCATGACCGAGTCGGTACCGTCCAAAATGGCATTCGCAACATCGGTGGCCTCAGCACGTGTGGGCCGACGATTACGGGTCATGGATCCCAGCATCTGGGTTGCGGTAATGACCGGTTTGCCATAGAAATTGGCGCGGGCCGTGATGAATTTCTGCACCACTGCAATTTCCTCAATGGGGATTTCCACCCCAAGGTCGCCCCGGGCCACCATGATGCCGTCGGTGACTTCGAGAATGGCATCAATCTTTTCCCGGACGCTTGATCGTTCAATTTTGGCAATGATGAACGGCGCGTAGCCGAGATCTGACGCCGCTTTTCGGACATCAAGGATGTCCTGGGCGTCATTCACAAAGGACTGGCTGATGGCATCCACTCCGTGGGCCAGGGCAAAGGTCATACATTCCAGATCTCGCGGGGTGAAGGCCGAGGTGCCGAGGTTGATCCCGGGAATATTCAACCCCTTGCGGGAACGGAGTTCCCCCCCCATGACAATAAGGCAATGAATGTCGGGTCCCTGTACCTTTCTTACCTGTAATTGAATAAGACCGTCATTGAGAAACAGCGTGTCGCCGGGCTTCACTACGTTGGGCAGGTCCGGCATGGACATGGACACCCTATGGACATCTCCATCGCACTCCTCGCCACTGAGAATGAAGGACTCCCCCTTTTTGAGGAGAACCGGTTCGTGCAGGATGTTGCCAATACGCATTTTCGGACCTGGCAGATCGGCCATGATCGCGACCCGTTGCCCTGTTGATGCTGAGGCTTGGCGTATGGTTCTGATTGTCTTGCCATGGCTGTCGAAGGTGCCATGGGAAAAATTAAGTCGGGCGACATTCATGCCGGCGTGAATCATTTTCCCGATCATTTCGAGGGAATCGGTGGCCGGACCGATGGTGCAGACAAGTTTTGTTTTATGGGTCGGTAAGATTTGCATTGTGAGAGTCCGGATGGCTGGTGGTGATTGGCGGGGCAGTGGTGAGTAATTCGTGCCGCCACAGGGCGGGGCTGAGCTGACGGGA
>JBFFNY010000073.1:0-7324 GCA_041562955.1 Desulfurivibrionaceae bacterium
ACATCTTCAGAGGTCCGGCCGACCATGGCAATTTCACTGTCATGGATAATGCCGGCGCCATTCAGCGCAATACCCTGGATGAGCCCTTGTTTCATGAGATCAATCAGGATGGGATTCATCCCTACCTTGATCACATGCGCACCCATGCCGACATAAATAGGATGTTTGTTAACATGACTCTGAGCTAATCGTTCAATAAATTCAGGAAAATCAACCCCCATGAACTGCTGAGGCAGGGATTGAATGAAATCGTCTAGTGAACAACCGACCTGTACAGGCTTGGCAAAATGATCAACGGTGACCTTGGAAAATCTGTCATGGACCGAGTAGGTGGTCAGATTTGTAAAATCTAAGGGTTCAGGATAACTCACCGGAGACTCCCGAACATTCTTTCATCAATGAGCTGGCATACCATATGTTCGATCCAGACATGGCATTCCTGGATATGGGGAGTGTGACCGGTGGGCACATTCAGCAGGAGGTCAACCATGGATGCCATTTTTCCACCTTCACCACCTGTAAGTCCAATAGTCATAATGCCGATTTCCTTTGAAACTTCGATGGCATGAATCACGTTTCCAGAATTTCCTGAGGTGGAAATGCCGAGCAGGATATCTTCAGGCTTGCCCAGGGCCTGGACCTGTTTGGCAAAGATATCGTTATAGGAGAAATCATTCCCGACACTGGTGAGAATTGAGGTGTCCGTGGTTAAAGCCAGAGCAGGAAGCGGCCTTCTGTCGATCAAAAAACGATTTACAAATTCAGCAGCTAAATGCTGGGCGTCGGCGGCACTCCCGCCATTCCCGCAGAGCATTAATTTGCCACCATTTTTAAAACACTGAATCACCTTATCCACTGTTGCCAGGAGCAGATCCGCGGATTGCTCAAAAAAATCTTCTTTGGCTTTAATTGATCCAGCTAAGCTCTCTTGCAGAATTGACCGCATAAACGATTCCCCAAAATATAAAATTAATCCCTGATATTTGAACATGACAACATAAATCAGGGGCGTATCTTTGTCAACGCAGGATTGAGCTTGCCGGAGCAGGGTATTTGGGGGCGCAAGGATGGTCGATCATTCTTTGACACAACAGTTGTTTCAGGGTAGATTTACTCACTTTTTTATTAAATATAAATTTTAACGTCGTTCCATTCGACCCCACCTGGGTATTTCATCTAATGAGCCGCTAAAGCTCGTAATTATACAGTGAAATCTTATTATGGGAAAGACAAGATCCTGGAGAAAAGAATGAAGAAAATACAGCTTGAAGAAAGTGAAATGCCAACCCAATGGTACAATTGTATCCCTGATATTCCAAACGGCATACTGCCGCCACTGGATCCGGAAACCAAATTGCCCATGGGACCTGAAAAACTTGCCGAAGTGTTCCCCATGGGCTTACTTGAACAAGAGATGAGTGACCAAAGCTGGATTGATATTCCCAGGGAAGTACAGGAGGTGCTGCACATCTGGCGCCCGTCCCCACTGATTCGTGCAGATAATCTTGAAAAAGCCTTGGGCACAAAGGCCAAAATATACTTTAAATATGAAGGGGTATCCCCTTCCGGCAGTCATAAAACAAACTCCGCTGTTGCTCAGGCCTATTATAATAAGCGCGAAGGTGTAAAGCGATTGTCCACAGAAACAGGAGCTGGACAATGGGGTTCAGCACTGTCTTTTGCCACCCACAAGTTCGGTCTGGAATGCAAGGTGTATATGGTTCGTGTCTCCTATGACCAGAAGCCGTACCGTAAATCCATGATGAACACCTATGGTGCAGAGATCGTTGCAAGTCCTTCAAATGAGACTAACTTTGGTCGGCAAATACTTAAAAGTCACCCCGACACCCCCGGCTCCCTGGGTATTGCCATCAGTGAAGCCCTTGAAGATGCGAACAGCCGTGCAGATACCAAATACGCCCTCGGATCTGTACTCAATCATGTGATCCATCACCAGACCATCATAGGCCTCGAAGCCAAGGCCCAGTTTGAGAAGATCGGTGAATACCCTGATGTTATTGTCGGTTGCTGTGGCGGTGGTTCTAATGCTGCCGGCATCATGGTGCCTTTTTTGCGGGATAAATTGGAAGGGAAAAAGATTGATTTTGTCGGCATTGAGCCCGCATCCTGTCCAACCTTGACCAAGGGTAAGTACGCCTATGATTTTGGTGATGTCGCAAGGCAAACTCCGCTGCTGTACATGTACACCTTAGGCCATGACTTTATTCCACCTGGAATTCACGCAGGAGGACTTCGTTACCATGGCATGTCCCCTATCTTATCGGCCTTGGTACGTGAGAATATTGTAACCCCGTCCGCCGTTCATCAACTTGAATGTTTTGAAGCTGGTCGGCTCTTTGCCCAAACAGAAGGCATCATTCCTGCGCCTGAAACATGCCATGCGATCCGCGGGGCAATAATAGAAGCGACTAAAGATTTGAATGATCCAAAAACCATTCTGTTTAATTTCTCTGGACATGGTATGCTGGATCTTGCCAGTTATGATAAATTTTATGCAGGACAACTTCAAAATTATGAATTTCCTGAAGAAGATATTGCCGAAGCAACCAAGAATCTCCCTGTAATCTAAGTTTTTTTTCTTAGCCCCTCAGAGATTCTGGTTAAAAAGGCGCATCTTCTTCATGAAGCTGCGCCTTTTTAACTCTAACGACACCTATGCCATTCTCAAAAAAAGCCAAGAGCCATCTCTGCAGCATCGTTCTCCTGATCTTGCTCATCCTGATCAGCGCGACCTGTAACGCAAGGCAATCGGAGCCGCTCATCAGCAATGGCGGCTATATGATAGCCAATCCCTCAGGAAAAACACGCGCAGCGTTTCAGGCCGATACGCCGTTCATGCCCGCCTCAATCTTTAAAATAGCAACCGCCCTTCAGGCACTGGAGTCATTAGGGCCAGCCTACCGTTTTCCGACCTATTTCTATATCACCCCTGGCATAGACCTGTACATAGTCGGCACCGGGGATCCACTTTTAATTTCAGAGGATATACAACCGATCATCCTCGCCCTGAAAAAACGCGGGATCAAGCAGTTACGCAACATCTACATCGATAATTCCAGGTACAGCCTCACCCATAACACCATTAACAACACCATCAGCAAAAATCCCTATGACACGGCCATCTCAGCCACCGGTGTCAACTTCAACACAATGCAGCTCTGGGTAAAAAAAGATGGGGAAATTGTATCAGGAGAGCCGCAGACGCCCACCCTGCCGCTTATGCAGAAAATCGGCAAAGGGCTTGACTCCGGTGTCCACCGCATCAATCTTGGCCGCGACCCCTTGGATTTTGTCAGTTATACAGGACAACTCTTCAAATCCGGGTTCAATGAGCGCAATATAAAGGTCACAGGTCAAGTCACAGCACGTAAAACGCCACCTTCAGCCGGATTATTCTTCACCCATTACTCTCGGAAACTTGAAGATATTATCCCGCTCATGCTGCTTTACTCGAATAATTTCATGGCAAATCAGATCTACCTCAACTGCGGTAGCAAACGATACGGCTTCCCGGCAACATGGGACAAGGCCGAAAAATCCATGCATTCTTTTCTGAGTTCAAAGAATCTTATTAAGGGGGAGATCCATATTATGGACGGGGCTGGACTCTCCACGGAAAACAGAATCAACTGCACCACGATGATTGCAATCCTGCAGAATTTCAGGCCCTATATTGATATGTTGCCCCTCAAGAAAAGAACGTTCCCCGTTAAATCAGGAACCATGACAGGGGTCTATGCCTATGCCGGCTATCTTGGGAAACAGAAGGATGCCGAGGCCATTGTCCTCATCCTGAATCAGGATCAAAACAACAGAGATGCCCTCTTTGATAAGCTGGCTCGCCAATTTACGCCTTCACCCTCCGCCTTTCACCTGCGTTAGCCTGTCACACGTCCCGTTCAAGCAGCACAACGGACTCCAGATGATGGGTCTGGGGAAACATGTCAACTAAACACACATCCTTCACGACGTATCCACCCGCGATGATCTCCTGCAGATCACGCATTTGCGTCTGTTGATCACAGGCAATGTAGAATATCTGTTTGGCCGACAGACGGGATAAATCTGGAGCGCCGTCCTTAAAACCCGCCCGGGGTGGATCAAGAACGATGATATCGTACGCCCTATTCTGCCGAAGTTGTGCCTGCACTCCATCTCGAGCTGACATGCGGATAAAGGATGCATCGGTCTTATTCAATTCATTATTCGCCTCGGCACTGCGGATGGAGGAACGCTTCAGATCAACACCGGTTACGTGATGCCCCCGTCTCGCCAGGGGAATTGAAAAATTACCCAGCCCGCAAAAGAGATCCAGAATACGTGATGGCTGGGTATGGTCGACATGGGTCAGAATGAAATCAAGCAACCCCTGATTTTGAGCCAGGTTCACCTGGCAAAAATCCCCGGGAACCAGCGTGAATGAAGATTCAGATGCACCTGTACCCATTGAGAAATGGATATTCACCTCATCTCCCTCGACACACAACAACTCCCTCGACTCACCATACCCCCTGACCGACTGGATCCCTTCCAGGTTGACAAGCTGGCGAAGATATTTACGATCCGCAGGCCGGAGTTTCCGGGTAAAGTACAGCTCCACGACACAGCTGTCATTTTCAGGGTTATGATGCAGGACCAGCTCATTGAGGTGATATTTCAACTCCTGAAATGGCGCTGAAGATGCAAGCACAGACAGACAGGTATTAATCGGTTCCTTGGCCAGAACGCATTTGGAGACCGCGACCGGTTTCGTCGAATGATGCCGATAAAAACAGGGCACACCATCTTCAATATGCAACCGTATACGTTGACGATACCCAAAAGGGTCTTGTGCTTCAAAGAAATGCACATCGGGCTGTGCAGAACCGTTTTTAAAAAAACTTTTCCACACTTCAGCGAACACCTCTTTTTTATACTGAACCTGGTCGGCGTAGGCCAGATGCTGCATGGTGCAACCGCCGCATTGACCAAACAGGGGACAGAGGGGGGAAATCCGCTGTGGAGACGGCTGAACAATAGAGGTGACAAAGGCTAAATCATAGGATTTTTTCGCCCTGAAAACCTCCACATCAACTCGTTCACCAGGAATAACACCATGAACCAGAACAACCTTACCTGCAGCAGTTCGGCCCAGGCCATAACCACCCGCGACAATCTTATCGATACGGAGGTCTTTTATGTGATTTGCCATGGGGGGATTAACTCAAAAGAGATGGGGTCAGGTCATGAAAACCCGACGTAATTTTTCACAGACATGATCAGGAATGAGGCCGCTGGTATCACCACCATGACGCGCAACATCCTTGATGATCGATGAACTGATATAAATCCAGCGCAAACCAGTCATAAGAAAGACCGTTTCCACATCCCGCTCGATTCTTCTATTCATTAAACCGAGTTGAAATTCATAGTCGAAATCGGAAACAGCACGCAGGCCGCGGACAATGGCCTTGGCCCCCTTGGTATAGGCATAGTCAACCAGGAGCCCATCGACAGAATCCACGACAATACGGGATTCACTTGCAGGAAAACAGTCGCGAATCATCTGCAGACGTTCATCCAGGGGGAATAACGCCTTTTTCGTTGGATTTTTGGCAATGGCGATGATCACCTTGTCGAAAATGGCAAGGGAACGATGAATAATATCGAGATGACCATTCGTTATAGGATCAAAGGTACCCGGATAGACGGCGATGGTCTCAGAGACCTTGTCGCGTATAAACGGCGTATATGTTTCATTACTCATTTTTCACCTGGCTAATGTATATATCCAAAAGACAGCTTCACCATATTTACGGGTACTGTCTAAATGAAAATGTGCACCATGATCCGGCAGCTTAACGTCTTCAGACTCTTCTATCACGAGGATCGCATCTGATGAAAAGATATGGTTATTCTCATCAAAAAAACGAAACAGGGTCGAGCTGAACCCTCGGTTATACGGAGGGTCCATAAAGAGGATATCGATCGCGTAATCCAACCCGGTCAGATAGTGCGGATCCCGACGCAAATCTCGTTTCAGGATCATCGTGCGCTCATCCAGTCCGCAGAGACAGCTGTTTTCATGGGTAAGCGCAGTCGACATCTTGTGAAAATCCACAAACACACAGGAGGCGGCACCGCGGCTCAGGGCCTCAAGTCCAACGGCCCCTGTACCGGCAAAGAGATCAACAAACCGGCACCCCGCGACAGCGGTGCCGAGAATACTGAACAGCGCCTCGCGGGCCCGGTCAGCAGTGGGACGGATCTGGTCACCCTTCGGTGTCTGCAGTTTCCGCCCCCTGGCCTGACCACTGATTATGCGCATGGTCTACTTAATATAGTCTTTAATCAGAACTTCAGCAATCTGCACCGCATTCAGGGCAGCACCCTTCATGATATTGTCGGAGACAATCCACATATTGATACCATTCTCAATGGACTCATCTTCCCGGATACGCCCGACAAAGGTTTCAAACTTGCCGGCACAATGAATGGCCATCGGGTACTCATTGTTCGCTGGATTGTCCACCAGCTCGACACCATCAGCAGTCTTCATCAACGCCTTCACTTCAGCCGCTGTAATCTTCGATTTTGTTTCGATATTCACGGCTTCGGAATGACCATAAATAACAGGAACGCGAACCGTGGTGGCGGTGACGCCAATGGTGTCATCTTCAAAGATCTTACGGGTCTCATTGACCATCTTCATCTCTTCCTTGGTGTATCCGTTCTCAAGGAATGAATCGATATGAGGCAAACAGTTAAAGGCGATTTGATGGGGATACACCTCCACCTCAAGTTTCTCGCCCTTGGCATAGGACGAAACCTGATTTTTCAACTCGTCAATGGCAGGATTCCCTGTTCCAGAAACCGCCTGATAGGTGGAGACAACAATACGTTTAATCCCGACCTTATCAAGAATAGGCTTCAAGGCCACAAGCATTTGAATCGTGGAGCAATTCGGGTTGGCAATAATCCCATGATTTTTCAGATCAGCAATGGCATGGGGGTTAACCTCAGGGACGACCAGGGGAATCTCCTTATCCATGCGATAGGCGGAGGAGTTATCCACCACAATGGCACCCGCTTTGGCTGCAGCTGGTGCAAAATCCAATGAACGCTGGGCACCGGCTGAGAAAAGAGCAATGTCAATTCCAGCAAAGGCATCGGCATCGAGCAGCTCAACCGCAATGTCCTGTCCCTTGAACTTCAGGGTCTTGCCCACGGAACGGCTGGATGCCAAAAGCCGTAATGATTTCACCGGAAAATTCCGTCTTTCTAAAACATCAAGCATGGCCCCGCCAACAGCACCCGTGGCACC
>JBFFNY010000074.1:0-7271 GCA_041562955.1 Desulfurivibrionaceae bacterium
CTGTTTTGCCCCTTGCTCCATTTGAAAATGCCAAAAATAATAGCCAGCAGTACCAGCCCCCAAATCAACAGCAGCTTCAGATACCGGCCCTTCCCCTGCGGTTGACCCAGTGGTAGTAAATTTTCCAGATCGGCATTCTTATCCATATCGCTCATGGTATTCATCCTTTTTCTGAATCCTGCGGTGTTGGCGAAGACATCCAGCCGCCGCCGAGGGCCTTATAGAGGCGAATGAGGTTCGAGGTCACGGTTCCAACACTGGTGGTCAACTGGTCCTCGAAGGAGAGCAATGCGCGTTGACTGTCCAGTACGGTGGTAAAATCCACCAGACCGGCATCATATTGGTTCCGGGCAAGGGCTGCAGCCTCGCGCGCCGCAGCCACGGCGGCCATCAGCCGTTCCTTCCGCAGCTGTTCTTCGATATAGGAGGTGAGTCCATTTTCCACCTCTTCCAGTGCCCCCAGTACTGCCGCTTCATAGGCGAGCAGATACTGTTCCTGGATGGCGGACTGCACCTCGATATTCTGGCGAATGGTTCCACCGTCGAAGATATGCCAGGAAACACTGGGCCCGATCCGCCACGTTTCACTGGCGGTTTTGAACAGATCGCCGGCCTTCAGGGATTCCAGACCGATGGAGCCGGCCAGTCGGAATTTGGGGTAGAGATCCGCCGTGGCCATGCCGATGCGCGCGGTCTGAGCGGCAAAATTGCGTTCCGCCCTGCGGATATCCGGACGCTGGCGGAGGGTCTCTGCCGGTACCCCGACAGCCACCGTGGGCGGCACAACAGGAATCGCACCGGCTGGTGCAAGAAGTTCATGCACACCACCGGGAATGCTGCCGGTCAGTACGGCCAGACGATTTTTGGTCTCAACCAGACCGGTGCGTAGGACAGGGAGCTGGGCCCGGCTGTTTTCCAGATTATAACGGGCCTGTTGCAGGGCCAGTTCATCACGGTCTCCGGCGTCGCAATGGGCCTGAATCAGATCAAGGGTCTGCTGCTGCAGCCCGATGTTTTTCTGTGCGACTTCAAGACGTGCCTGCAGGGTGCGTGTATCCAGATAGTTGAGCGCAACCTCTGCCGTTAGACTCACAAGGACGTCCCGCAACGCCTCGTGGCTGGCATCCAGATCTGCTTCAGCCGCCTCCACCGCGCGGCGCTTGCCCCCGAAGAGGTCCAGTTCCCAGCCGGCATCCAACCCCACGGCAAAGAAGTTCTGCGTCGCACCACGACCAGTGGATTCACTGGACTTGCTCCTGCTGATTGATCCGCTTCCGTCCAAGGTAGGAAACTGCCCGGCCTGGCTGAGGCCTCTCCGGGCTCTGGACTCGCGTACCTTTGCCATGGCCTGCTTCATGTCAAGATTGTTATCAACGGCTTGTTCGATGAGTCTGGTCAGAATCGGATCGTTAAAGTTCCTCCACCATTCAGCCAGTTTCTGGGGGTCCTGGTTCGCTCCAGATACCCCCTGCGTGGTTTCGGTGGACCAGGCTGCCGGGACGTCTGACCTTGGCGCTATAAAATCAGGCCCAACGGGAGCACAGCCTGTATTCAAGAGGACTACGAGTGACACCAGGAGAGTAAGGCCTGGCAATGAAACTATTCTGTTCTGATTGTTCTGCCCGCTCAAGGATTGGCCCATAACAGCATCACCTTTTAGACAAGAATGGAAGGTTAAAATAGTATCTTGACAGTTTTTAACTGAAAACGGAATATAACTTTTATCCTTTTCATGCAGTCAAAGATTCCGACCTGAGACCTGACTGTTTTTTCACTGCAGAAGAGAATTGCACTAAAATATTTCACCAGAAATATCAAAAAGTAGCAAGGATGCGCCCGTTAAAATGAGCAGCATGTCCGCTCCCAACCTAGATCCATGTCAATCTATGATGAAATGTTGAAAATATATCGTTAGATCTCAGTGGGTTGTCCGTTGAGTGTTTTTGAGTATTTTTTTGTCAGAGTTGACAAAAGAGGTTCCTGTATCTTCTTGAGGCTTAATGTTTCCATCATTCTATTGATCCGTTTCATTTTCATACTCCTCACAATCACCATCCGTCATCCGGAATTCTCGCCCTGCAAAAGGGGGCCAGCCTCAAGGTTATGTCTGGTCTGGAATCTTCGCTGAGTTGAAAAACCATCAAAATTCGTCATCACTCACACCCAGGGCATTAAGTCCGCTCTGGCGAAGCAACTTGACCATGGTCCAAAGGCATTAATCTCCACTATCAGGTCAGGTATTGTAAATTTCTCTTTCAGTTTTCCTAACCTGCACGATACACTGTTTTTATAGTCTGTTGTCACGGCTCAATTTCTTGAATTTCGCCTTGAGGGTTTGAGTCAAGCTGCCGGCAACAGGCTAAAGGACGGGAAGGGGCCGTGTTTTCGGCAAAAATACCACCAAGCTTAACCAAGGAGAATACCCATGCAAGAAAGTGTCTACAAAATCATCGAAATGGTCGGATCAAGTCCTGTTTCCTGGGAAGATGCCACGCAGAATGCCGTCAAGTCTGCAGGGCTGAGTCTGATTGATCTGCGCATTGCAGAAGTGGTCACCCTGGATATGAAGGTTGGTGAGAAAGGCGACGGAGCTGTTTTTCGGGCCCGGGTCAAACTCTCGTTCAAGATTGTTTCTGACTAACCTGAATGGGCCACCGAAACATGCTGGAGAATAGAGGCAATGCAACGAATCCTTTTTCCTGCCAGTTCGCTTGGTGTGCCGGACAAAATAAAACCCCGACAGCCCGATGCTTTCGGGGTTTTATTTTGGTCATTTTTCCCGGGAAATCTGCCTAACAAAGGAATTTTGGGCAGGGGTGGCAGCGGCAGCAGCGTTGTTGAGTCTGTTGCGGCCTGCGTTTGTCTGCTATTCCGCCTCGAGCAGGTGTTGGGCCGCGGCGAGATGATCATCAAGGTCAAGGAACTCCTTATATAAGGAAAATCAATGAACCGTATTCTTATCACTGGTGCCACAGGCCAGATCGGCTCGGAATTGACCCTGGCCCTGCGTGGTATCTACGGAAATGAACAGGTGGTCGCCTCAGGGCGTAAACATGCCCCCTCAAGTGGTATCAGAGAGTCTGGTCCTTTTGTCTATCTTGATGTCACCGATTTCAGGGGTCTGACTGAACTGGTCGGTGATTATAATATTTACACCATTTACCATCTCGCGGCCCTGCTGTCGGCTGTGGCTGAATCCAGTCCCCAGCTGGCCTGGCATGTGAACATGACCGGGCTGACCAATGTCCTGGAGGTGGCCCGTCAGCATGGGTGCCGGGTGTTCTTCCCAAGCTCCATCGGCGTCTTTGGCCCCACCACCCCAGCAGAGCACACCCCGCAGGATACGCTGCAACAACCCACCACCATTTACGGCATTACCAAGCTCAGTGGCGAGCTGCTGTGTAATTATTATTATAACCGGTATGGTGTTGACTGTCGTGGGGTGCGTTATCCAGGCCTGATCTCCTCTGTCACCAGACCCGGAGGCGGCACCACCGATTATGCAGTTGAGATCTTCTATGCTGCCGTGTCTGGAGTTCCATACACCTGTTTCCTGAAACCTGATACCCGGTTGGACATGATGTACATGCCGGACGCCATTCGGGCGGCCATTACGCTGATGGCGGCGGAGAGTAACAGTATCAGCCATCGCAATGGCTATAATATCACGGCCATGAACTTCACCCCGGAAGAGCTGGCGTTGGCTATCAGGAAGCACATCCCGGGCTTTACAATGCGCTATGAGGTGGATCCGGTGCGCCAGGCCATTGCCGACAGCTGGCCGCGATCCATGGATGACTCGGTGGCCCGGCGAGAATGGGGATGGGAGCCTCATTTTGATATGGATGCGATGGTGTCTGGTATGCTGGACAAGCTTAATGGCTCTATGGAAAACGAGGATTAAGGGATGAAAACATTTCTCACGACCCTTGAGGCTGAACTCGATGACCGGTGTCAACGCGGCATTCTTAAAGGGAAAGAACGGGTTATAGAACAATATATTCCTGCTCAGGACGGCTTCGGCCCCCGGGTTCTCATTCAAGACCAGGGCCAGACCCCTTTTCTGTGCATGAACAGTAACTCGTATCTCGGCCTGTCCCATCATCCGGATCTCCTCAGGGCCGCTGAACAGGCTGCTCACGACTATGGCGTAGGCCCGGGTGGGGTACGCTTTATCAGCGGCACCACAAAACTCCATATTGAACTGGAGGAGGAACTGGCCCGTTTCCACAGCCGGCCAGCCGCTATGATCTTCAACTGCGCCTATGCTGCGGTGCTGGGCGTTCTGTCCTCCATGGTCAGCCCGGAAACCGTGGTGCTCAGTGATGAACTCAACCATAATTCCATCATCAACGGGCTGCGTTTGAGCAAACCTGCGGCCAAAATGGTATACACCCATCTCAATATGACAGAGCTTGAAGCGCTGATTAAAATGAGTGTGGGGCAGTCCAGCCGGATTCTGGTTGTCAGCGACGGTGTTTTCAGTATGCGCGGTGACCACGCCCCCCTTGTTGAAATTACGGCTCTGGCCCAAAAATATGACGCCGAATTTAATGAAGGCATCCTGGTTATCATTGACGATTCACACGGCGTGGGAGTTTTTGGCGAGACAGGAAGAGGAACAGAGGAGTACTGCGGCGCTCAGGTTGACCTGCTCATCGGTACCCTGGGTAAAGGATTTGGAGTCAACGGCGGTTATGTGACCGGCGATGCAGCCATGATCAGATATCTACGGGAGACAGCTCCCTGCTACATCTACTCAAACCCTGTCACCCCGGCTGAAGCGGCCGCTGCACAAAAGAGTGTCCAGCTTGTTGATAGCGCTGAGGGCCGGGAGCGCCTGAATAAATTGCGCTTGCTTACCCAATTTCTCGAACACGGACTCATGGACCTTGGCTTCAAGATTATCCGCAGCGATCATCCCATTGTGCCGATTGTCACCGGTGCCACTCAGACCAATAGGGAACTGAGCGAATTTCTCTTGAGTAAGTCCATTCTGGTAACGCCGCTCAGCTACCCGGTGGTGCCGCTTGGGGCCGACGAAATACGCCTTCAGGTCTCTGCTGCACACAGTCAAAAGGATATCGATTATCTTCTCGCGGTTATGGCGGAATTTGCTGACAAATGATACTGACGGCTGCTGTCTATTCCAGGTTAATCTGGTTTCGGCAATGGGTATTGGCATAAGGGATGTTGGCGCTGATGAGGCGACCAGAATAACGATGGTTTTTATGCGGGAAAACTACGGAGCTCGTGAGACTCCCGCCGGAACAGACAAGGTCTCATCCTCTGGTTTATACAGATCGTTTTTTGAGCAAGAAGAATAGGGACAGATGTTCCCAGCATTGTGTGGCGATAGTCTTGTATGACGCCATTATTACGCCAGAACCTTGCGGATTAATTTTGCGATGACCTGTTTTGTCAGCGGTTTTAAGGCAAACTCCTTTATCCCGAGGGCTTTTGACGAATCCTCGTCAATTAGGTTGCTGTAGCCTGTACAGAGAATGATCGGGATGTCGGGTCTGATCTGCAGCAGTCGCTGGGACAGGTCTGACCCTGTCATGCCGGGCATGGTCTGGTCGGTGATGATGACGTCAAACCCATCCGGATTGTTCTGGAATGTTGCTAACGCCTCAAGGCTGCTGCGCCGGGTCGTGACTTGATAACCAAGTCGCTCCAGCATATCCTTGCCCATCTCGGCGAGTAACTCCTCGTCGTCAACGAAGAGAACGCGGTCGCAGCCTAAGGGAATTGTCTCAACCTCTTTGACCGTGGCCATTTCCTCCTGGGCAACCACAGGGAAATAGACGTGAAATGTTGTGCCTTTGCCAAGTGTGCTTTCCACAGTGATGCCGCCGTTGTAACTCGTGATGATGCCGTGAATAATGGCCAGTCCCATTCCGGTTCCCTTCCCTTGTCCTTTAGTTGTAAAGTAGGGGTCGAATATCTTATCTATGATGTCAGGGCCGATGCCGCACCCGGTGTCGGAGATCATCAGCTCTGCGTATTGCCCGGGTTCAAGGGTTAATGGACCCAGCTCTGTCTCGTTGTCTATGTGAATACTGTTAAGCTGTATTTGGAGAATGCCGCCGGTGTCTTCCATGGCATGGCTGGCATTGGTGCAAAGATTAACCATTATCTGGTGGACCTGAGTCGGGTCGGCGAGGACAACACCGCATTCCGAGTCAATGTCCGCATGAATTGGAATACTGGACGGTATGGAAGACCGCAGCATTTTCAGGACCTCATTGACGACGGGTTGGAGCTGAATCGGCAGACGTTCAACCTGTGCCTGTCTGCTGAAGGCGAGGATCTGTTTGACAAGTTCCTTTGCCCGGTATCCGGATTCGAGCACTTTCTCTAAATCACTGGCAAACTTGGAGTCCTCGGGCATATCCTCCCTCACCATTTCGGTGTAGCCGAGCATTACCGCCAGAATATTATTAAAGTCATGGGCAATTCCCCCGGCCAAGGTGCCGATGGCCTCCATCTTCTGAGCCTGCTGGAGCTGGGATTTGAGTTTGGCCTTCTCTGCCTCGTCGTGTTTACGCTCGGTGAGATCCGTGAATGTTGCGAGGAGTTCATCCTCCAGCGTAATTCCGGAAATTTCCATGACTCGTTCCTGCCCGTTTTTGCTGGTCACCCTGTATTCGATGGGGTCAATATCTTTCTTTTGACCCGCTGCCCGTTGAACCGCATCTTCCCAGGTTGTTGTTACCCAGTGACGGTATTTCGGGTCGGGATAGGCCTTCTGCCACCAGTCGGAGACGGTGGGGACGTCATCCTCTGTGTAGCCGAAGATCCGGATGAACCGCTCGTTTCTGAAGATGATGGCCCCAGCCTTGTCCACATGGCATAGAGGTAAGGGCAGTTTTTCCATGAGCTTGCGGAATCGTATCTCACTCTTGAGTAACGTTTCCTCGGCTTGCTTGCGCTCGGTGATGTCGCGGGTGACTTTGGAATAGCCGATCAGTCTACCCTGCGGATCATACAGTGAGGTGAGTAAGTCCACTGCGGTGAATATTGAGCCGTCCTTGCGGATCCGGAAACCCTCTTCTTCATACCGTCCTTGTTCTGCAGCCTTGTGTAGGAGCTCTTCATGCCGGCCGGAAGAGATATCTTCCGGCAGAAAGAAGAGGGTGTTGGGTTTGCCGATAATCTCAGCGGACTGGTAGCCGAAAATACGCTCAGCCCCGAGATTCCAGGAGGCAACGTAGCCGAGCGGGTCCAGACGCAGGATGGCATAGTCCTGAACCGACTCCACAGTCAAA
>JBFFNY010000075.1:0-7261 GCA_041562955.1 Desulfurivibrionaceae bacterium
AGGGCTGTTTTTCCGGTGAGATTCATTACAAGGCGGCTGTTTTCACGAGGAGTTTTGTGCCCGGGTGGATGACATCATCTTTGAGACTGTTCCAGCGTCTGATTTTATCCATGGTAAGTTTGAATTGGCGGGATATGGTCCATAGGGTGTCGCCTGACTTGACATGGTAATAGGTGACTCTGCCACCAGAGGCGGTCTGTTCTGTTGAGGTGATGCCGGTTTTTGCTGCTGATCTGGCAGGGGCAGAGGCCAGGGTCATTTTTTCGGGCGTTTTGCCCTCTTCCAGGTAGATGGCCAGCTGCTGTCCTGCTCTGATTTGGGCCAGGTTATCAAGGTTATTCCAGATGGCAATCATGTGCATGGGCACACCGTATTTTTTGGAAATCACTGAAACCGTTTCTCCGGAACGGATTTTATGGAGAATGAGGTTGGTGTCCGCTGCGGCTAAGGGTGGCGACCCATTTTTATTCCATAAGACATACTTGGTGGTCTGGTAGGGAATGCGAAGCCGCTGTCCTTTATGGAGGGAGGCTGATTCAAGGTTGTTTGTCTTGAGCAGCGTAAGCTTGCGGATGTTGTATTTCCGGCAAACCTCACTCATGGTGTCATTGCCCTGAACCACATGGGTTTTGTATTCGGTGGCCACCATGGGGTAGACGCGGGGGAGGTTCTTGGTGATCTGGTCCTTCATGCCCACCGGGACCTTGAGGGGGTAACTGGCGGTGTCAGGCGGCGTGATGCGTTTGCGAAGCTGGCGGTTGAGGCCGTGCAGGGTGTCAAAATCGATATTGCTGGCAACGGTTACAGCGCGCAACGATGTCCAGCGGGGAACCATGGCTATTTCATACTCCAGGGGGGCCTGGTACTTGATGTCCGTGAAGCCGTATGTCTCCGGATCCTTGGCAATCATGATGGCGGCAATGAGTTTGGGTACGTACAGCTTTGTTTCGTTGTGGAGGTATTTATGTCCGGCAAGATCCCAGAAATTGTCGACGTTATAGCGGCGTAACCCTTTGCGGATCTTGCCGCCGCCGGCATTATATGCAGCTACGGCAAGAGACCAGTCGTTAAATTCCTTGTAGAGGTCGCTCAGGAACTCGATGGCGGCTGCAGTGGAACGGACAGGATCCCGTCGTTCATCAACGTAGGAGTCGACGGTAAGCCCGTAATGGCGACCGGTGGAACGGATAAACTGCCATGGTCCTGCAGCTCTGGCGCTGGAGTAGGCCGTGAGGGAGTAGCCGCTTTCGATCATGGGCAGGTATGCTAAATCGAGGGGAAGACCCGCCTTCTTTAATTCAGCCTGGATATGAGGGACGTAACGGCCGGAGCGCTCAAGCCATTTGCGGAAGGTTTTCCGTTGGCGATTTTGGAAAAAATTAAGATAAAATTCCACCTGCTTATTCATTGTTACAGGGAAATCGTAGGTTATTTCCGGTTTTGCAACCTGAGACCCTTTCTCCCAGTTTCCAAGGCGGGCCAGCTCTTCCACTTCCTCTGCCATTGTCGCACTGGGCTCAGGGGATGTCGTTTCTTCTGAAATCCCTTCGATGGCTGGAATAGTAAGTTGTTCCAGTTCCATGGAGTCGGCAAGTGTTGTGGCGTGCTGCTGCGGCATACAGCCAGGCATGGAGATGAGAAGTATAAACGTAAGAATTGTGGATAGATAAGGCATATTTATATGGGGGGATATTGGTTTGACTAGGTGCGTGTTTCTCTAGAGAAACAATGGCTTAAAGGATTCCGTACGGTTCTTTTACCTGAGCTCCCATGACAATGCAACAGCTTTCGGGTTTCTTTCTTGTCGGGTCCTGGGCTAGTTTACTCCAATTTTAACTTTATTTCCTGAGAAATGATCCCCTTTGGTCGGATTAGGCTTGAAGTTGTTGCTTTTTTGGATCATGATACCCCCTTCAAGTTCCCTTTGTGGAAGACAAAGGGGTATTGCACTTAAAATATTTAATGGGCGTGGTGTACAGCGGGGCTCATTGTTACATTGTAGATGATGGGGCGTCCTCTATAATTATTGAAGGATCCATGCTTAAAAGAATACTTTCAGTTGTCGTTCGAACAATCCTCATTCTCTCAGCTCTTGTCATTATCTCCCTGGGCGCCAGTTATTATTGGTTTGTTGTGGCCCATCCCGGTGAGGCTATTGAACAGGGCAATATCGACAAGATTCTCGCCATGGAAAGTCCTGTCTTTTATAATGACGGCACGGCTAAAATCGGTGTTTTTTTTCAAGAATCACACCGTCAATATGTCCCGTATAAGCGCATCCCTGAATTTTTTATTACCGCTCTCGTTTCCTCCGAAGATCATGATTTCTTCACCCATTTTGGTATCGATGTTCTGGGTATTGCCCGTGCTGTTATTGTCAATGTCAAGGCGAGACGCTGGGTGCAGGGTGGTTCCACTATTACGCAGCAGACGGCCAAGAACCTGTTTAAGCGTAAGGGCCGTTCTTTATCCGAGAAGTTGAAGGAGTTATTGTACGCCCTTCGTCTTGAGTACCATTATTCAAAGGAGAAGATCTTTGAATTTTATGCAAACCAGTTTTATGTCAGTGGGAATGGTCGAGGGTTAGGGGTCGCGGCGCGTTATTACTTCGATAAAGAGGTTGAAGAGTTGACCCTGGTCGAGGCCGCCTTTATTGCCGGTTCGGTGAAGAAACCAAATTATTACAATCCCCATATCAAGAAGGATAAAAAGGCGTCGGATAAGGCGCGTTTAGATTCCAGGAAGCGCACAGCCTATGTCCTGGGGCAGATGTACAGACTGCATTATATCAATGCCAATGTCTATCAACGCGCCTTGAATGAGGAGATTCCATTCAAAAAGGGACGGACACGCTATTCGGTGAATACCGTGATGGACCTGGTGAAAGACGCCATCGCAGATCCGATTATCGAAGCCGCCTTTGAAAAGCATGGGATCGATAATATTGCCACCTCTGGAATTCGCATCATTACCACGGTTGATCAGGATCTGCAGGAATCCAGTCTCTTTGCCTTGAAGAGTGAGCTGTCGCGGCTGGATATCCGCCTTGACGGCTATGACCGGAAAAAACTGCAGGCACTCTATGAGACCAAGCCTCTTGCCGACTCTCAGAACATAGATGTCGGGCAGTTTCTCTTTGTCAAGGTTGACAAGATTGACCGCGATCCTTTGCAGGTGCAGGTCTCTTTTGGCAAAGAGGGTGATCCAAAGTCGATGGGGGTTATTGACCGGGAAGGATTTCAGACCGCTTTGACCGCCCTGGTGCGGCATAAGCGCCAGCGCTGGTCCGTGCCGGTTGAGGGAGATATAAAGCTGCTCCTGAAAGAAATTAAGGTCGGGGATACCCTATACGTCAGCGTGCGTGAAATTGATCAACTGTCCGGCGGTTCTCTTTTTCATCTCGAAAAATATCCTGAGGTGCAGGGTGCGGTGATCAGCCTGCAAAAAGGCAAGGTGAAGTCCATGGTTGGCGGGATGACCAATCATTATTTTAATCGTGCGGTGAGCGCCAAGCGAGCCATGGGGTCCACCATCAAACCGCTGGTCTATGCGGCGGCGCTGCAGCTGGGCTGGAACACCCTCGATGTTTTGAATAATGAACGGAATATGTTTGTGTATCACGACAAACCCTATTTCCCCCGTCCTGATCATGATTCACCCCACGCCGGTGTTTCTATGAGCTGGGCCGGGGTTCATTCGGAGAATCTTGCCACCGTGTGGCTCCTTGAACATTTATGTGATCATCTCACCCCGGGCCAGTTCAAAGAAGTGATTACCAGTCTCGGTCTGGGCCAGGGACCTATTGAATCCTATAATCATTATATGCGTCGGGTACGTGACGATCTGGGTATTGTTGTCGGAGAAGAGGCGCTCCACCAATTGGCCTTTGAGCGGGGACGGCTGAATATTGAAAGCGATATGATTTTTGGCGGCAATGGAGCTGAGCTTGCAGTGCTTAAAAACTTTCATTACTCCAAGGGGTATGAGCTTGCGATTGAAGAGCCGGATGAGGGTGAGCTGGAAGATGCTGAAACCAAACTTCGAAAGCGTTTGGCCGCACGCAGTTTTGCAAGACTTGTTGACCTGCATGATATGCTGCTCCGTCTGGAAACGTTTCCGGATGCGACCGTGGAGCAGTATGTTCCCAATCTCTTTTATTTGCCCCGGTCCAGTCAGGCCGGTGCCAGTGTTGCCAACGATTTCAGTAACTATACGTTCATCTTTTCAGATATGCCTGATCCCTCCTGGCGTCCTGTCACGAGCCAGCTTTTCAGTGTGATGGTGGGCGGTTTAATTCCAAAACACAGGCAAGAGTTCTGGCGCCGGGTTCGCCTTGATAATCAGCTGACGGTTGCAACCGTGGAGCAGGTTCGTCACTCCATGGACATGGAGTATGATAAGATCGCCACTCTTCAGCCCTATAGTCCTGAAATTCTCCATTCTCTGCGCGATTTCAGGATGACGGTCGGGTTGCAGTATCTTATCGGCCTGTGTCGCGCCCTTGGGGTGGAAAGCGATTTGGATGCGGTCCTGTCCTTTCCCCTTGGTGCCAATGTTATCAGTCTCAATGAGGTTGCGAAGATTTACGAAGGGTTGACCTCGGGCATGACCTATTCGACAGCGGGTCAGCAGAATGTTGGTGTTGGTCTTATTGAGAGAATCGAATCCAATGACGGTGAGGTTATTTACCGGGCTGACACCAGAAAGAAAATGGTTATTGACCCGCGCACCTCTCTGGCGGTGAATGACATCCTGCGAAACGTCGTCAAGTTCGGCACCGGGCGCTATGCCTATCGGAATATTCACCTGCACAGCCGTGACCCTGAGCTTGAGGCAAACCTGCTGGCCATGGACATAACAGTGCCGGCCCTGGGTAAAACAGGGACTGCGAACCGTTTCACCAATGCCTCTTTTGCGGGTTTTGTGCCCGGGGCGTATCAGGGTGCGGGGAATGGGGTGAGCCTGGAGAATGGCCTCGTGCTTGCAGCCTATGTCGGCTATGATGATAATAAGCCCATGGTGCACAAGACGACTCATATCACCGGTGCGTCAGGTGCGTTACCGGTATGGACGCAGGTCGCAGCCGACTATATACTCAATCGTGATTATGCCAAGGCCCTGGATCTTGCCGATCTCTCTTTTTCCGGGGTTAAAGAGCTGCCCCTGTTCTATCCTGAACTTGGTCAGATCGAAGCCCCAGTCGCGGTTCGCGGCGGTGGTGTTATGGTGACCGGCGGGGCGGGTTCCAGCGTTATACAGACTCCCATTGTCACCTTTGGTGAGGTCTTGGCAAATGGTGAAATCAAATTACAGCGTTATTTCAGGCCATACTGGAGTCATTAGATTCGCATGAACGTCTGCAGAGGGTTGAACAGGATGAAACAGAACATATGCAAAATGTATAGGTATGTATTGCTGGCCCTGATTTTGGGGGTTGCCGGTTGTCAGGTGAGCGAGCCGCAGGTGGGGATGGATCCCTTCGCCCATGAACCGGAGCTGCCCCCCGTGGTGGAGCAGACCCTTGAGGCTGCCCCTCCTGTCGGTGTGGATGAAACAGTGATTGATATTGATAAGGCCATTGCTGATTTTACGCCAGAGCCGGATAGGCTTGATCGTGCCTTTGTGGACGAGCGGTATGCGCTCTACAATGAAAAGCAATCTAAATGGCAAAGGCTTAAAAACGAGACCGCCCTGCTCGGGGTCGGGTTTGAGCAACCTGAACGGTTTGTTTCATGCTATCAGCTCGTGCATTCCCTCGCCCGTGGCTATGATGAATTACGCTCAGCAAAGGACCATGGTTATTACTCTACGAGTAAGTCTGATATCCGTTTTCTGGCAGAGGATTGCGATGTGGTTTATGGCGTCCAGGCCATGTATTTGCCGACAATGTTGGGGAATTTTAAGGTTGAATCCGCAGAAAAGGCGCGGGGTATTGTCCTGCATTACGCTGAAAAACAGGATTTTCAGCGTGTTGTCTCAGCAGTGGAGAATATGCCGTCTGGTGAGAGTTTGACACCGGAGTTGAACCGTCTTTATGGCCGGGCCCTGGTGAAAACCGGACGCCTTGATGATGCCTCCCGTGTGTTGTCCACGGTGGTTGAGGGGCTTGATCCTCGTGAACAATGGCCGCTGCGCTTAGAGATTGCCGAGTTGTTCATTGCCTCGGGTGAGTATGAGAAGGCCAGAAATCAGTATCTTGCCATTGCCGAGGTGCTGAGCAGCTGGGAAGAGACCCATAGGATTGTGACAGACCAGTTGGCGCTGCTTTATGCCACCGATGATCATACCACTGAAATTGCCCTCTATTCCCAATGTCTGCATGCCTATTTATCCTTTGACGGCCATTCCATCCCTGCTGAACTGGATCAGAATTTACAGCATTTACAGACAACATATCCGGACGGGATCCATACTGATGCTGCGATGAGGCTCTATCAGCGGGCTGAAGAGCAGGTGCGTAATGATATCAGTCAACGGTTGCTGGAGGTGCAAAAACTAACGGATGAGAGTCAGTTTCAGTTGGCACTGGATCGTTTGCATGAGATGAAGCAGGCCCACTTGCCGGATGATGCGGTGGCTCGTATTGATGATATGGTTGTCGTGGTCACCGCTGACCGGGATACCTATATTCAAATGGAAAAGGAAAAAAGGGCCCAGGATCTTGCAGACCGGTGGCAGGAGGGGTTAAATCTCCTTGATATGCAAATGTATGATGAGTCCATTGCCATTTTTTCGGAGCTGCTCGGAACGGAGTATGACAGCAGGGCGGTTCAGAAGATATCAAAAGGTTCAGCGCTTGCTGCGGTCGCCTTACGCAAGGAGGCCGCAAACCTGTTTGTCCGGGCAGGACGCACGAAGGATTATAATTTGCGCATTAGTTTGCTGAACCAGTCACGGGCGTTACTGCAGGAAATTCTTGATAAATATCCACAGGTTGATTTGGCTGAGAAGGTCGCGGTTAATATTGCGGTGATTGATGAGCAGCTGCAGGGGATGGGTGTTTCCGGCGAGTGATCTGTCGTTGCAGAGCAGCAGTTCTCTAAGTGTGAATATTTAAGCAGTGTCCTGAGTTCATCAGGCGCTGCTTATTTTATTTCAACCCCCTTGCCCGCTGGGGATTTGCTGTTTTGGGGGGGACGAAAAAACTTGCAAAAAAAGAGGTGATCTGGGCAGAGTATATAGAGAAAAATTGAGTTTCGAATGTTTAGGGCTAACAATCATACTGTCCTGTGCTGATAGTGGGTTTATTGAGGAAGATATA
>JBFFNY010000076.1:0-7207 GCA_041562955.1 Desulfurivibrionaceae bacterium
AAGATGGTCTCAACAACTCATGTCATCCCAGTCGAGCTGTCCATTCAATTTTCCCTTTTTAAAAGTTAACCCAACAAGGCCACGACACCGTCATGGATATCCACCATCTTAAAATATTTATCTCCGTTCATCGCAACAGCAGCTTTTCCAAGGCCTCACAGGAACTGCATATCAGCCAGCCCACCATCAGTGAACATATAAAGAACCTCGAAAACGAACTGGACTGCACCCTGTTTGATCGGCTGGGACGGACCATCCTCCCCACCGCCATGGCGGAAATTCTCTTACCCCATGCCCTTCAGGTCGTTGAAGAGATGACAAAATTAAGGGAGGCCGTCCTTGCCGACACCAGACAGATCAACGGTGACATTGTGATCAGCGCCTCCACCATACCCGGCACCTATCTCCTTCCCAAACTGGCCGCAGCCTTTAAGCAGGAGCATCCCCTGGTGCGTTTTCAAATTCTCATCAATGACACCGCAACATCCACTGGAATGGTGGCCAACCATGAGATACATCTGGCGGTGACCGGAGGCATCATCAAGAATTCTGGACTGCAGGAAATACCCTTTGTTGAAGACCAGCTGGTCTGTGTGGCAAGCAAGGAACTGATGAAGTGCAATGGAGATAGACTGGAAGATCTGCCGATTCTGATTCGCGAACAGGGCTCAGGGACACGGCAGGCCATGGAGGAGATTTTCCACCAGGCCGGGATACCCCTCTCAAAAAAGAATATCATCGCCACCCTCGGCTCCACTGCGGCAATTAAAGAAGCCGTACTCGCCGGGCTTGGTTTTTCAATTATTTCCCGCATGGCAGTGGAGGACGAGTTACGCGCCGGGAAACTCCGACAACTGGACCTTCCAGTCACCGCCATGACACGACCCATCGTCTGTATACACCACAAGAAACGCACCCTCCCCCGCCGCTACCAGGCCTTTGTCGACATGATGATGAAAAAAGGTGAAGGGTGAAAGGGCGTGCCCCTTACGCCAGATGAATCAAGGGACATGATCTTTTTTTACGGCACACCACAGTGAACACGCAGGAGTTGATCCTTTACCAAAACATGATCCTGGTTATACCAGCTGATCGCTGCAGCCTTGCCATCCTGAAACCGTACTTCATAATAACCTTTCTGTTTGCCCTTCAGGGTTTCGACCCAGGCGGACTGCGGAGTGCAAACCAGCTTCAGCCAGTCATCCCCCATGGTGTACTGCTCTTCAAACCCCGAGAGGCCGTTGGCCACATCATAAATTGAATCACCAATATTTATGACAATAGCGGGTTTGGGGGTCCCGGTGAACAAAGACGTCGCAGTCAAGGCCAGGATGACCATGCCTGTGACCAAGATCACTTTATTATTTCGACTCCGTATAACGCTGGTATCTCGCATATTTCCCTTTTTTTGAGTAAAGTTATCCCATGAATCATGACATCCCTGCCATTGCCCGTTTCTTTTCAGCCGAGACAATCCTTTCGGCAACAGAACTCGGCCTTGGCAATATCAACGACACCTACCTTGTCACCGACACAAAACGCCAGTTTGTCCTGCAACGCTTAAATCCTGCGGTTTTTGCAGACCCAACCCGTATCTGTGAAAATCAGCTCCAGCTGCAAGACCTTCTGCACAGTCAGGCACCCCGGCCCGGGCAGTTGCACATCCCACAGCTTCTTCTGACCAGAGACGGCGACAGTCATTATCGAGATACGCAGGACCACTGCTGGCGCGGCCAGGATTTCATCGAAAACGGCGAGGAGATCCCGCATCTCTCAAGCCACCAAGGGGAATCGGTGGGCCAACTCCTGGGGGCATTACACCGGCTGGGGCAATCCCGACCAGACTGCATATTTCATGATATTTTACCGGGACTCCATGCCACAGCTGGGCATCTCCACCAGTATAACCGCGTCAAAACAAGGTCAGTTGCAGGGGCCAAAAAAACAGAACTCACCTTTTGCCATGACTGCATCGCCGAACATCAAGATGAAGCCCTCAGCCTTGACCGGAAACTCAACACAACCATCCCCAAGCGCCTCATCCATGGCGACCCAAAACTTGCCAATATTCTTTTTGATAAAACAAGCCACCAGGCCTGCACCCTAATCGACCTGGACACCATTGGCCCCGGGTTCATCCACCATGACCTTTCAGACCTCATCCGCTCATGCTGCAATCGTGCGGGAGAAGAGTCTGCGCCGCACGAGACCTGTTTTGAACTCAGTATAGCAAAAAAAATAATCTCCGGCTACAGCACACAAACAGCCTCGTTTCTCACCCCGACCGAAGTTCATCTCCTTGGCGAGTCGCTCTGGGTCATCCCCTTTGAACTTGGTGTCCGTTTTTTCTCTGACTACCTTACAGGCTCGACCTACTTCAAGACCACGACTCCCCAGCAGAATCTTTACCGGGCCAGCAGCCAGTTCCACCTCTCAACACAAATCCGCCAATGGTTGCCGGAACTGCAACACCACATCAGGGCCTGCTTTAAATAGTCTGCGGTTTCAGCAACACGCTTGAAAATAATCGGCACAATATAACTACTTTACACCCCATTTTCAATCTGCCTATACTGTATCCATAGGTGCATCACCATTCTCATTAGACAATGCCTTTTTCTTTTCTTTATTTAACCGAGACCCTTTGATATGAAAATGAATTTACAGACGCGCATTACACTTACCGTAAGCATCACCTTGACCCTTTCCGTCATTCTGGGGGCGGTCGCAATCAGTAAGGGCAACACCCTCGCCTCACTGGTGGCCCTCATCGCCATACTCTCACAGATCCTCACCTTTATAACGGCCAAAGCGATCCTCACTCCCCTTGCCCAGGCGATTGAAAGCACAAAGATCATCATGGATGGCGACCTGACAACAACCATGAGCCCAGGGGCAGAAAATGAAGTAGGCCTGTTGCTGAACACGCTCAGGGAGATCCAGGCATCCTGGCGCACCATTACTGGAGGCTTTTCTGAAAACAGCAACGATCTCAATCAATCGGCCTCCGAACTGACCAATGTTGCCGGAGAAATGCTCATCGGCGCAACCCATATGCGGGATAAAGCGGCCCACGTTGCCGAGGCCACCGAGGTTATGAGTAAAAACATGACTGCGGTCTCCGCCGCCTCTGAAGAACTCAGCACCAATATGAAAATGGTTTCTGATAATGCCGCCATGTCGTCTGAAAATATGCACAGTGTCGCCTCTGCAACCCAGGAGATGAACGACACCGTGAGCGAGATCGCCCAATCAGCTGAACAGGCCCGAAAGGTTACGGCAAATGCCGTACTTTCAGCCGGAAAGGCCTCAGCCCAGGTTGATGACCTAGGTATTGCTGCGGAAGAAATAAACAAGGTTATTTCAGTCATCAACGAAATTGCTGACCAGACCAAGCTCCTGGCGCTCAATGCCACCATTGAAGCCGCTCGGGCGGGCGAGGCGGGCAAAGGATTTGCCGTGGTGGCCAACGAGGTGAAGGATCTTGCCAAACAGACCAATGACGCCACCATTGAAATCGGCAGCAAGATTCTGACCATGCAGAACTCAACGAAATCAACCATTGTTGAAATCAATTCCATCAGCAATGTCATCAACGATATGAACGAATTAGTCAACTCCATTGCCACAGCAGTGGAGGAGCAGTCTGTCACCACTCGCGGCATAACCGATAATATCGGTGCCGCCTCTGAAGGGATCGAAGAAATGACCAAGGCGGTCGGTGAAGCAGCCTTTGCCGTACAGGAGGTGAATGAGAATATCACCGAGGCCGCAAACTCTGCACAACAGGTGGCCGGCGACATCAGCATGGTCAACACGGAGAGTCAGAAGATTCGGGACATTGCCTCCCAGGTCAGCGCCTGTGCCGGGGATCTCTCCTCAATCGGGGTGGACTTGAAAACCGCCATGTCCACCTTTAAACTGCCGGAGGGGCTGGTCAAGACCCATTCAGGCCATCGCCCGCTCATTAAATTCAATAAGACCCTGGATGTTATGATTGAGCCGATGAATGATCAGCACATCGTCATCTTCGACTACATGAACAAGATCCACTTTGGCCTCAAAGACCGCAAAGGCCAGGAATACATCGCGCCAATTATTGTCGACCTTACGGATTACACCGAAAAACATTTTGATAATGAAGAAAAATGGATGCAATCCATCAACTACCCCGGCCTCAACGGACAGATCACCGCGCATCGGGCGCTGATTGCCCGACTGCGAGAGATCATTGAACAGGTGAAGAATGGGGAAGAAGTCAATCTTATTGAGGTGATGGGCTTTCTCAAGCAATGGCTGGAAGGCCACATCATCAGTACCGACAAGAAATACGGGGTGTTCTGCAATGACCGAGGCGGATGCGACTGAGGCCATGAGTCATTGACCTGCACACCAGAATCAGCACCGGACCGCTTGCCAGACACAGGTTTAGAACGGGAATGAATTAGACATGGGAATTGGAAAAAAATGGGGGTTGCAATCCAGTCTGTTTGCCGTCATTGCCACCCTGCTGCTCCTGCTGGTTCTGAATCTGCAGTTACGCCAACATGGCATTGACCAGGCCGAGGAAAAGGCCAAGTTAATTCTCCAGGAAAAACAGGCCGCCATAACCTATATTGTCAAGGATCTGCGTCCGCCCCTGTTTGAACTCATCAAGCAACAGAACCTGCCTTCGTCCTATTTTGATCCAAGCTGGATGTCGGCAACCTATATCAACAGAATCATCATGACCTATTTCAATGATTCTGAATTCGACACCTATTACTTTAAAAATGCAGCGGTCAATGCCAGGTCCCCGGAAAATGAGGCCAACGCCTATGAAAAGGCCTTTCTGGAAAAAGTGACAGCCGACCCGGCAATAGAATCAAAGAGTGATATCATTGATATTGATGGAAACCCTTTTTTTATCTATATGCAGCGTCAGAGCAGCACCTATTCCGAAGACTGTCTGCTTTGCCATGGCACTCCCGACAATGCGCCGCAGGACCTCATCACCCTGTATGGTTCCAGCCGAAGCTTCGACAAGAAGATTGGCGAAGTTCCCTCCATCCTGTCATTACGTATTCCCCTGGCCAAGGTGTACAGCTCCATTAACGCCTTGACCCTGATCTTATCGGTGTTCATTGCATCCATCCTGGCCTTCATTTTCTTCCTGCAATGGTTTCTCGTAAAAAGAAATATTATCGGACCAATTAAAATAATAACAGCTAAATCATCCGCCATAGCCTCCGATGAAAGCCTTCTCGGGAAGAGAATCACCATTGCAGGCAATGGGGAACTTGCTGAAATGGCCCGGGCTTTTTCTGATATGTCGGAAAAACTGGCCCTGAGTAAAGACAACCTGGAGGATCTGGTTGCGGAACGGACCCGGGAATTGCAGGAGAGCAGGGATCAGGCCCAAAACTATCTTGATTTTGCCGGTGTGATGTTTATTGCCATTGATCGGACGGGCAAGATCATCCTGATCAACCCTAAGGGGTGTGCCATCCTCGGGATTACTAAAGAGAACGCCCTCGGGCTGAACTGGTTTGACCATTTCATCCCCAAACCCATGGTGGCGGATGTCAAGTCCGTTTTCAGCCAATTACTCAGGGGGGAAATAGGTCTTGTTAAGTATTATGAAAACCCCATTATCACCACCGCAGGTGAAGAACGAATCATTGCCTTTCGCAACTCCATCCTCAAAGACAGCAAGGGGGAAATAACGGGCATACTGTGGGCAGGAGAGGACATCACCGAGAAGAAATTGCTGGAGGAAGAAGCCAGAAAGCTCGGGGATCAGCTGCGACAATCCCATAAAATGGAGGCCATCGGCACCCTGGCCGGCGGCATTGCCCATGACTTCAACAACATCCTGGCGGCCATCATCGGTTATGCGGATATGGCACAGGATGACATCCCACCCGAGAATCCCGCCAAACACCATATCCAACAGGTCTTGAAAGCCAGTCACCGGGCCAAGGATCTGGTTCGTCAGATCCTCGCCTTCAGCCGCAAAGAGGCGTGTGAACGGATCCCCTTACAAATCCAGCCCATACTCAAAGAAGGCTTAAAGCTCCTGCGCGCCTCCCTGCCTTCCACCATAGAAATCCGTCAAGACATTGACCCCGAATGCGGCACTATCCTTGCTGACCCGACAGAGATCCACCAGGTCGTTATGAATCTCTGCACCAACAGCGCCCAGGCCATGGAAGATACGGAAGGGGTGATCGACATCACCCTCACCACGATCAACATAACCACGGACCATCAATACCTGGAGCCCAAGATCCGCCCGGGATCGTACATCCAGCTTATTATCAGTGATAACGGCATCGGCATAGACCCAAAAGATGTGGAACGAATTTTCGACCCGTATTTCACCACAAAGGAAATAGGTAAAGGATCAGGCATGGGACTGGCTGTGGTCAAGGGAATTGTCCAAAGCCATGACGGCATCATTGCGGTGGAAAGCAGCCCCGAAACCGGAACAAGCTTCAAGATCTACTTCCCTGAAATTGCGGAGGTCCCGCCAAATCAAGAGAACGAAGCTCCCCCCCTCCCTGCAGGGAATGAAAAAATACTGATTGTTGATGACGAAGAATCCCTCGCAGCAATGCTCAAGCGCTCAATAGGCAAATTGGGCTACTCCACCACCGCTGCAATGAGCAGCGTCGAGGCCCTGGAACTCTTCCGCGCTCAACCCGACGCGTTTGACCTCGTCATAACAGATCAGACCATGCCGCACCTCACGGGGGAACAATTAGCACAGGAGCTGCTCAAGATACGACCCGGCCTACCCATTCTTCTCTGCTCAGGATTCAGTCCGAAAATGGATCGCGAAAAAGCATTGGCCATCGGAATCAAGGCCTTCATTGCCAAGCCCGTCAGCATCACGGAACTTGCCACGACAATTCGGGAGGTGCTTAATGAAGCTTAATAAAACTGAGAACAGACATCACCCCCTGATCCAGACAGGGCTCATCATCCTGACCCTCACTCTTGTTCTGACCCTCTCAGGTCCTGTCCACCTTGCCCTGGCCACCCCCAACACGTCGATTCGGGTTGGCATTTTCGACAACAAGCCCATGTGTTATGTTGATGGCAACAATAAGCCTGCCGGTATTTTTGTCGCTGTTCTTGAATATATTGCCAGAAATGAAGACTGGAAGCTGGTCTATACTCACGATACGTTCCCTGCCCTGCGGCAAAAGCTTGAGCAGGGAGA
>JBFFNY010000077.1:0-7116 GCA_041562955.1 Desulfurivibrionaceae bacterium
GACCAGATTCTCCTTGGTTGAATAAATCGTAACCGATTGAAAATCTGCTGAGGTGCGCATGGACTGGACAATGGAGTCAAGCTTGTCATATTGACGCGGATCCTGAATGGCAATCTGACGGTTCTGCAAGGCCAGAGGCAGAACAAACTGTTGAAAAATCTGATGACTCAGGTTCTGGGCATACACCTCGGTGTACTGTTTACTCCGTTCAAGGAGAACCTTGGTGGTATGGGACGAAATAATCCAGGAGAGAACAAGGGTGGAAAAGGCGATGAACCCTATGGACGTATAGGAAAAGAACTTCACCATTCGAAACGGCTTTAACCGTGCAAGTTCAGTGGTGGTGATTTCCTTAACGGACATGACAGACCCCGCAGCGCTGACATTTTGTGGTATCACAAACCGGTGTCGCCTTTTCAGACAAACCGCGCTGATACTCCTGCCAGAGGTAGCCTGAATTCATGTGGTGATCAATGATATCCCACCAGAATTGCTCATGCTGACCCCGGGGACGCACCAGATCATCCGCATCAATCCCGCATGCTTTAAAAACCTGCTTCCAATTCCGACCAGAGGTCACCAGTTCCACTAAAGCAGGACCGAGGGAACGATCACCCCGGGCAAGCACCGCCTGATAGAAGGCATTTTCAGGTTTATCCACATTCAACCTCACATTACTCAGGGGTTTCAGCCCCCTCCGGACTCGCTGAATCTTCTGCTTCAAGGATTTAACCCCGGCAAATCCGGCATACTGAAATGGCGTTGCGGCCTTGGGCACAAAGGAGTTCAAACTGACGATAATAGTGGTCAGTCGCCCCCTCTCTCTCCCTATGACATCGATAACACCCTTAATCTCTTCCACAAGGGTTATCAATTCGTCAAGGTCTTCGTCCACCTCACTTGGCAGACCAATCATAAAATACAATTTTAAATTCATGACCCCTGCCCCGACCAAGAGGGAGGCGGCGGAGAGTAAATCCTCCCGGGACAATCCTTTGTTGATCACCCGCCGCAGACGGGCGGAACCGCCGTCCGGGGCAATGGCCGCTGTTTTCAACCTGCTCTGCTGCAGCAGGGATATCAGCTCCGGAGTCATGGCGTCTGCCCGCAGTGACGAGAACGACAAGGTGCACGACTCACCGAGCAGATACTCTGAAACCGCGGCAAGGGCCTCGGGCTCAGTCATTTCCATGCCGAGAAGCCCGACCTTCCGACACCCCTTCGGTCTATCCTGAATGGCACGGACAATGGCATCAGCGCTCCACTGCCGGGGAGGACGATAGATAAAGCCCGCAGCACAGAAACGGCAGCCGCGGCTGCAGCCTCGACCCAGTTCAGCAATAAACATATCTGAAAATTCAGTGTCCGCGGTCAGGATCTCACTATGACCACTCTTCTCCACCCCATGGCATAGGGATTTCTGCACAGGAAAGGGGAACTGACCTCTGGACGTAAAACCTGCGAAGCGGCCGTCGTCCCAGACATACTCATACAGGGAAGGGACATAGTTTCCCGGTGTACGGGCCACTGACTCCAAAAAGGGCTGCCGCTCCGGTGAAGGCAAGGCGAGGAGAGACTGCAGAAATCCGGGAAGCAACACCTCCGCATCGCCAATCAAAAAGAGGTCAAAAAAATCAGCCAGAGGTTCAGGATTGATAAAGGTCGCCACTCCCCCGCCAATAACAAGCGGCTCTCCGGCGGAAAAGGAGTCTCTCGATCTCTTTCCGGCAAAAAGTTCAATGTTGGCAAGGAGGAATAGCTTCACAAGATTCTCATAATCCTGCTCAAAACTGAGGGCACAGAGCACCACATGAAAATCAGCGAGAAGCCGGCCCGACTCCACCGATTTGGGCGGGGTATGATCATCCGGCAGAAAAACCCGCTCGCACACAATCTCAGGAAAATCATTGGCAAGCCTATAGACAATCTGCATTCCCAGGTTGGACATGCCAAGCCTATACACATTGGGGAAAACGAGTGCCACAGGCAGCCGGTCTTTCCATTTCTTGACAATGGTTCCCTGCTCCTTGTCGAGAACAGTGGCAATATCAGGTTTCATAATCTTCTTTCCCGTGAAGCAGACTCACGACGTGTTGTCTTTCGTGAACGACGGATCGATCTAACTCAAGGCAGGAATAGTTAAAAAAACAAAAGCCTGCAAGGTCAACCCCGGCAGGCTTTTATAGGTCGACACCGATGTTGCCGCACAGAGGGGCGTGCAGCAGCATCAGGATCCGTTTGTTTTACCGCCCTCAATTCCGGGCCGACTGCAATCACATCATCAATTGGCATTGCGGCGGATAAACGCCGGCGTATCAAGGGTCTTCTCATCCAGAGGGTCAACTTTCAGGCCAAAGGCGTTGGTGATGACAGCGCCGTTATGGGGCCGGGAACCGTACGCTTGCGGTTCTGGCCGGTCAGACCTGGCAGGTACACGGCCCCCGTTAACCGCAATCGGGGTGACCTCCAGCAGAGGCTCCAGGGTGATTTCATCCTGAATACCTGTCGCCACGACAGTGACGCGCAGTTCTTCGCCCGCATCTTCATCAAAGATAACACCCATGATAATATTGGCATCTTCATGCACCTCCTGCTGAATACGGCTGGTCACCTCGGTCACCTCATGCATGGCGAGAGAATCACGGCGAGCCGACATATTCACCAGAACACCGCGCGCACCGCTGATGGACACATCCTCAAGAAGCGGACTTTCAATGGCCTGCTTCACCGCCTCTTTGGCCCGGTTCTCCCCGACCGAGGAACCGGAACCCATGAGGGCGGTGCCCATCTCATTCATCACCGTACAGATATCGGCAAAATCAGGATTGATATACCCATCCTTATTAATCAGATCGGTTATTCCCTTTACCGCTTTAACCAGCACATCATCCACCATGCGCATGGCATCGATAAAGGTCATGTTTTTTTGCGAAAGAGGCAGGACACGATCATTGGGAATAGTGATGATGGTATCCACCTGTTCCTTTAATTCATTCCAGCCGTTCATGGCAACCTTCATCCGTTTCGGCCCTTCAAAGGCAAAGGGTTTTGTGACCACCGCCACGGTAAGGGCACCGATTTCCTTGGCTATTCGGGCCACCACAGGCGCCGCCCCGGTGCCTGTCCCTCCGCCAAGACCAACGGCCACAAAGACCATCTCCGCGCCCTGCAAACTTTCGCGGATAATATCGATGGACTCCTCGGCACATTGGCGACCCACATCAGGCTTGGCCCCGGCACCGAGACCACCGCTCACCTTCGGGCCGAGCTGCAGCTGCACATCCGCCTTTGACCGCTCGAGATCCTGGAGATCAGTATTACCCGAGATAAACTCCACCCCCTGGATCTTACTGTCCACCATGTTGTTTACAGCGTTACCACCGCCACCGCCAACACCAAACACCTTGATTTTGGCACGGCCAGCAACTTCTGCCATTTTGAACTCTGCCATAAGTACTCCCCTCTCTTCCTTCAATATTAGAGGCCCGTCTTCAGGAACCAACAGTAAATCTGTTGGGCCCTGAAGACGCACCTCTGACTACCATTCAGTCACATCACTTTCTTAAAAAAACTCTTTAACCGTTGGCCAACCTTGACCAGCAGCCCGGAGTCATCAACCGTAAAACGGCCGGGCTCATGTTTCATCCCGTAGAGCAGCAACCCGACCCCTGTCGCACACTGCGGCGTATTCACCAAATCGGTGATACCATCCACATGGGTTGGATAACCGATGCGAACGGGGACATCAAAAATTTGCTCGGCAAGATCTTCCATATTCGCCAGCAGCGAGCTGCCGCCAGTCATGACAATACCGGCATGTATTCTATCCTTCACATTATGATCAATCATCTGCTGATTCACCAGGAGCAGCATCTCTTCAATCCGTGGCTCAAGAATCTCCCCCATAACCCGCTGGGATAATTTCCGACTCTTCTTGCCGCCGACACTGGGTACGTCAATGGCCTGATCTTTATCAATCATCGAGGCTATCGCGCACCCATATTTTTCCTTCAGCCGTTCCGCTTCAACAATCGGGGTCCGCAGCCCCTGGGACAGATCATTGGAGAGATTATCCCCACCAATACCGAGAACAAAGGTCTGGCGGATGGAATGGTCACAAAACACAGCAAGATCACTGGTCCCGCCGCCAATATCGAGCAGGCCGACTCCGAGTTCCATTTCCGCCGGTGTCAACACGGCCTCGGCCGAGGCAACAGGCTCCAGCACCACATCATCCACATCAAGGCCGGCCTTATTGCAACATTTGACAATATTATGAACGGCCGTTGTCGACGCCGTCACGATATGCACATTGGCCTCCAGACGTACACCCGTCATACCCAGTGGATCCTGAATCCCTCCCTGCCCGTCCACGGTGAAATCCTGCGGAATAACATGGAGCACTTCCTGATCCTGGGGAAGGGGAATGGCCTGACCGTTCTCGATAACCCGGGCAATGTCCTGCTCTGTGATCTCATGGTTCTTTACGGCAATCACTCCGTTGCTGTTCGTGCCGACGACATGTGACCCAGCAATGCCCACAAATACCGAGGAAATATCGCAACTGGCCATCACCTCAGCCTCATGGACAGATTTCCGGATAGACTGCACCGTGGCCTCGATGTTCACCACCACCCCTTTGCGCATCCCCACAGAAGGATGCACACCAAACCCGATAATCTCCAGTTTATCATTGAGGATCTCGCCAACGATGGTGCAGATCTTGGTGGTACCAATATCCAGCCCAACAATGATTTTCCCTCTTTGCTGACTTTGCCCCATTTCGTCAAAACCTTATGTTGATGCAGCCCCAGTATGCCTCGAAAAGAGAACATGCAGCAGCCACAGTCCAATAACCTAAACTAACCCTGAAAACTCACCAGCACCCGGCCTTCCATATATTCCAAATCAATCAAGGTGACCGTGTCAAACTTCTTTTTTTTATACAGCCAGCCGAGCACCTTGACCAACCGCTTATATTTTTGCCACATCTTGGTCTTCCCTATTTTAACAGGGAAGGGATTATCCGCCATGTACATCAACAGGTTTCCCTGGTCATCCACCAAAATCTGCGAGACATTCTGAATGGACAGGGCCGGGTTGCCATTTTTGGTATATTTCAGAAAATCAGTAATATTTTTCATCGACTCTTCAGTGGCCAACATAGACTCATCCGTAAAATGAACCACAGGAAAGTCCAAATCGTCCCCAGGTTTCACCCCGGCAAAAACAACACCTCGCTTATCAAAATAGGACAATCCCTGCTGCTGCTGCACAATGGCCAGAGGTACTCTTTCCTTAATGAGTATCTCCAGACTGTTGGGATACACCTTTCTGACGGTGACCCTGCGCACCCACCCCGTCTTTTTTAAATCCTCACCAATCTTGTCCTTATCCACGGCCACCAGATTGGTATTATTGGTGATGCCAATAATACTCAGCACCTCGCCATCATCAAACCTGGAACTCCCGGTTATCTTGACCGATTCAATTTCAAAAAATGTTGAATGACTCAGCCCGACATACCCCAGCCACCCCAACACAAAAAAGGTTCCAATAACACAACCAATCCCTACTGTGGCACCGATCAGCTGCCGCTTTACAGATGTTCCGGCGCCAATCTTTTCCCGAACTGTTTTCGAGTATTTTGACTTCTTTGCCTTCACGCCGCTAAAACCCCAGCAGTTTCACTTCTGGCTCGAGAAATATGCCGAACTTCTGCTTTACTTCATTCTGCACCAGCTGCATCAAACGAACTAAATCCTCGGCCGTGGCCGACCCTCTATTTATTAAAAAATTTGCATGAACCGTGGAAACCTCGGCGTCCCCCACCCGCAGTCCCTTGAGCCCTGCCTGTTCGATCAAATACCCCGCCGCTTTGTCACCGGGAGGATTTTTGAAAAAGGATCCGCAACTCGGCCCCATGGGCTGATGCCCCCGTCTCTGTTCCATATGTTTGCGACAGCTCGCGCGGATCGCCTGTTTATCTCCGCGGCGCAGGGTGAATAATCCCTCCAGGGCAATCTGACCCTGCTCTTCTCCCCAGTTGCGGTACGTGTACTCCATCGTGCAGGCTTCTTTTTCCTCAATATCACCCTGACCGTTCATCACTGTCACGATGGAGAGAACCCTGGCAATTTCTCCGCCAAAGGCCCCGGCATTCATGACGATAGCCCCGCCGATGGACCCCGGGATGCCAACGGCAAATTCCATTCCAGTCAGACCCTGCTCAGTGCACCAACTGACAAAACTGGCCAGTGAACACCCGGCTTCGACCTTGACCAAGACCTGATCATCCGTCTCATGGACAATGGTCTTTGCCGAGAACCCTTTATTCAGGACAATGGTTACACCGTCGAGGCCCTTATCCGAGACAATGACATTTGAGCCACCGCCAATAACCCGCCAGGGGATATCCAGCTTCCGAACCCCTTCCAGCAGATTGGCCAGCTCTCTTATGCCGCAGGGAAAGACCATCGCCTGTGCCGGTCCGCCGACCCGATACGTCGTGTATTCCGCCATGGGCTGCTGCCACAGCACCTCACCGCACCAGAAGTCGGCCATAGCATCATTAAACACCGAACTCCATGCCGGCATTGATTGTATTGCGACCACGTCTTCCCTCTCCAGTGCCAGTGCTTCCATTGTTGCGCCCCTCTAACCTTTTTTGGTTTTCGAAACTTTCTGCTACTCTTCCCGTAACAAATCCAGGAGCTGCTCGCCGGCTTGATAAATATTTCCAGCCCCTAAACTCACAACAACATCGCCTTCTTCCAGATGCGGCCACACCGTATCCGGTAACGCGGCCACGGATTCAGCCAGAAAGACATTGCGTTGCCCCCGCGCCTTTATCGCCTTGATCAGACACTCGGTGGTAACACCGGCAATCGGCTCTTCACTGGCTGGATAGATCTCGGTCATAATCAGGACATCCGCGTCGTGAAAAGCCGTCGTAAACTCAGTAAACAAGGATTTTGTCCGGGTGTAGCGATGGGGCTGAAACATCACCACCAAACGCCGCTTCGGCCAGGCATCGCGCAAGGCGGACAGGGTCGCCTTAATCTCTGTCGGATGATGACCGTAATCATCAATCACCGTAACCCCCTGTTCTTCACC
>JBFFNY010000078.1:0-7091 GCA_041562955.1 Desulfurivibrionaceae bacterium
AGGAGGATGAGCACCAGGGTGGTCAGAATGGAACCAATAATACTGTTTTCAGCAAAGATCAGAGATTCTTTTGTTGCCGCCACGGTGGTGGTGAACATCTCTTCCACGGCCTGGAGAATGAACAGTCGGTTCTTTTCCATATTATAGGTGTATGCTTTGCCCTCTGCCATGAGCTTGTTGGCCTGAGGTATGGTGAGAGAGGGGTCCGCCTGGATCCTGGCAGCAACAGAGTCAAAGACCTTGACATAGTTGTTCAGGTCGAGGGTGAGCTGTTGGGATGCTTTGAGTATGGCACGATCAAGTTCATCGTCCCCCGCAATGGCGGTTTGGATTTCTTTGATGTTCTCCTGGGACATTTTTACTTGGTCGGCGAATTTGGCAAGATAGGATTTCTGTTTCTCAGGCTTGCCGATGTTGAGTAAAAAGTCTTTTTCGTAGCGCCGGAGTGTTAAGATGCCGGACTCAACGGAATTGATCTTTAACATGAGGGGGGTATCGGAATCAGCCATCATGCTGACATCTTGATCGATTATGCCAAACTGCCAATAGGCGAAGCTTCCCATGAGGATGATCATGGTGAGGGGGATGGCAAAGCCGATGCGGAGGAGGTTTTGGATGTTCCAGTTGTTCATGCAGCACCTGAGTTGAAGATAAAAGAGTTAATTGTAATAAGTTGTATCGAGTATACGTCATTTAGTGCTGGGAAATAAAATTATTTATTTTTTTCTTTCTGGCGCGGTTTCCTCAGCCTTTTGCCCCTTACGCGCCCCGATCTGCTGGACCTGCTTCAACAGACCCTGATCCGCAAAACAGTCCCAGCCCCAGCGCAACCATGCGAGGACTGAAAAGGCCAGCCAGAGCCCCCATGCCTGCATGGATAAGCTGAAGACCAGCAACGGGGCGGAAATGAACCAGGGCTGCTGCTTCAGGCTGGATGTCCATGAGAAGGCGCGGCCGTTTGCCGGCATTGGTTGTAACATGCTGAGGCCAATGCTGGAGATTGCCCGGCAGGGCGATGTGTTGCTGGGGAAGCATAGGGACTCCTGTAATGTAATCTGAGATTTTATTTATTGACATAATGATAGCGGGTTAAGGATGGTATCTCTATTGTTTTGAGATTTGAACGGGAATTGGCGTCGTTGGCTGGAGTTCTTGTTGAATCAACTGAGCCCTGTCGGGTTTAAGGCGAATTATAAAAAGGCGTGGGCCTGTTTTTGTTTTTTTCTAATTAGTTGCCTGTCTGTCCATAACCGTTATACGATGAAATTTTAAAATCATGCTTGAGGAGAATACGAATGGCACAACAGCAATCCCCCCGGGATGTATTTGATGATGACCTCTATGACGACGATGAGGATACCCAGAAGGATAAATACCTGACCTTTCATCTGGCGGGTGAGGATTATGGCATTGACATCGCCTTTGTGACCGAGATCATCGGTATCCAGAAGATCACTCAGGTTCCGGATATGCCGGTCTTCATTAAAGGCGTGATTAATCTGCGCGGCAAGGTGATCCCGGTCATGGATGTTCGTCTGCGTTTTAAGATGGAAGAGCGGGCCTATGATGAGCGCACCTGCATTATCGTGGTGGATATTAATACCACTGCCGTAGGACTGGTGGTGGATGAGGTGCGTGAGGTTGCCGATATCCCGGAGGCCCAGGTGGAGCCGCCGCCTGCTTCGGGCAGGGGGACGTCCAGCCGCTATCTCAAAGGGCTGGGCAAGATGGGGGATGAGGTGAAGATTCTCCTCAATGCCGAGAAGCTGCTCTATGACGAAGAGCTTGAGTTGATCGAAGCTGCATCAGCGTGATGGTCAGGGAACGTGCTGACTGAAATTGTTCAAGGAGTGAAGTATGAAGGAAAAGATAAGCTGGAATGTGTTTGTGCAGGTACTGCTGGTTTTAATGACAACCTCGGCATTTGCTTCAGGTGGTGGCGCCCAGTGGGCTGAGGTTAATACTTCCCATGCTACGAATACGGTTTCGGCAGGGAATGTTGTTCAGACTGACCGGGTTACGCTGGTCAGTAAATCAACATTGAATGATCTTGACCGCAAGCGTCATCGGCAGGGAAAAGAGATGAGTTATAATCTCTCCGCCGATGGTGAAGGGGTCTCAGCGGTCATGTGGATCGTCGGGAGTTTGTTTTTGTTGTCCCTGGCGGGCGGCCTTCTGTTTAGGAGCACTTTTTTTGCCAATGCACGACTTGGTTTGAAGCTCGGTCTTGGTTTTGGGTCTATTATTATACTCGCCATGGGTATCGGCCTTGGTGGCTATTATTTCTTGAATAAGGTCAACAAGGAGATGGATTTAACGGTCAGCGCCCTTGATTTGGATATGATGGCCAGCGAGCTTGGCGTGTTGCAAAATGAATTTGTGTTATACGGTATAGCAGACAAGGAGAAAGGCGAGCGTATTCTCAAAGAGCATGGCGATACCATTAAGGCCTTTGGTGTTGATCTTGCTCAAATGCAGCAAGAGGATTTGCCGGCGAATGAGGTTGCGGCGCTGAATGAGATAAGCCAGGAGGTCGCTGGTTATAAAGAACATTTCACTAAACTTGCATCCTTCTATCATCTTATTGAAAAAGATAAGGAATTCTTGGATGAGACCGGTTCCAGAATAGACGAGATTCTCGAAATACTTATCCATGAGCACGAAACGGAACTGAAGGCAATGGAGGCATCCGGTCATGCCGATGCCCATGAGATGGCCTTGCAGTCTTCCTTAGTGGCGACGTTGTTTAATGTTGAAGTGGCGGCCTTAAAAACCAGTCATGCTGAAGTTGAGTTTCTGCTGGATAAGCGTCTTGACAGGATTGAGAGTATGGAGGTGGAACTGGGCAACGTTCTCGGTGGTCTCAAGGCAGCACGGGCTCTGCTCATGCAAATGGGAGGTTCAACGTCTCAACAAACCGGTAATGTCCAGAAAATTACACTGCTGGACGAGGCTGTTGCCCATTATATTGAAAAACTTGCTGAAATTATTATTGCAGAATTGACGGTGGATGTGAATTTGATCGATACCGCCGAGTCGTTGAAGATGATTGAAACCATAGGCGGGGCGTTGGCAGATAAACTCGATTCTGATGCGGAGGTGTTTAAAAAACAGGCAAATTCCGCAACATTCATACTGCTGGGGCTGGCCTTGTTTATCGGCTTTGTGACAGCGACGTATTTGACACGACTTATAACCGTACCGATTAAGAAGACCGCGCATATGCTTGACGAGATGGGCATGGGCCATCTGAATATGCGGTTGGAGATGTCCCGTGAGGACGAAATAGGTCAGATGGCACGGACCATGGATGAGTTTGCTGATGAACTCCAGCATGTGGTGGTCAAGGCCCTGGAGCAGTTGGCTGATGGCGATCTTACCTTCGAGGCTGAGGCCAAGGATGATACCGATGCCATCGGCTCAGCTCTGGTGAGAACGGGGCGGGATCTGAACACCATGGTTGCTGAAATTATGGTCTCCACCGAGCAGATTGCCTCAGGCTCCGGCCAGGTGGCAGAGGCCAGTCAGTCGCTCAGCCAGGGGGCTGCAGAACAGGCCGCCTCCCTTGAGGAGATTACGTCCTCCATGACGCAGATGGCCTCCCAGACCAAGACCAATGCCGAGAATGCCGGATTGGCGAGTGGACTTGCTGAGGAGACCCGAACCGCAGCTGAGCGTGGTCATCAGCAGATGCAGGATATGGTGACTGCCATGGGTGAAATTTCTGAGTCAGGCCAAAATATATCAAGAATTATAAAGACCATTGATGAGATTGCCTTTCAGACGAATCTCCTGGCCTTGAATGCGGCGGTGGAAGCGGCTCGGGCAGGGCGACACGGTAAGGGGTTTGCTGTGGTGGCCGAAGAGGTGCGGAATCTCGCCGCCCGGTCAGCCAAGGCCGCGAAGGAAACCGCGGAGCTTATTGAAGGGTCGGTGGCAAAGACCAGTAACGGTTCTGAGATAGCCAAACATACGGCTGAGGCGCTGGATGAGATTGTCGTCTCTGTGAGTAAGGTCACGGATCTGGTTGCGGAGATTGCCGCCGCCTCCAACGAGCAGGCGGAGGGAATTGGCCAGGTCAATGTAGGCATTACGCAGATTGATCAGGTCACCCAGCAGAATACGGCCAATGCGGAGGAGGGTGCCTCGGCGGCGGAGGAACTCTCCAGTCAGTCCGCCCGTTTGAAGGAGATGATGAGCCGCTTCCGCATTAAAAACACGGGGTATAGTATGCCGCAGGTTGCACCCCCTGCAAGCCGGGCGCGGGTGAGCCAGCACCAGATCCAGGCCCCTCCACCGTCACCGCGAGTCAATCCCAGTGATGTGATTGATCTGGATGACAAGGATTTTGGTAAATTCTAACGAACCAGGGTTATAATAAAAAAAGGGATCATTGGGCATGAGCTCAGTGGTCCCTTTTTTTATGTTGCCTGGCTTTGGGTGTTTGTATCTATTTAAAGATAAGGGGCGATGTTACACCTTGAGCTTTGCTAAACCCTGGATTGAATGCTGCTGTGCCGGAGAAAGTCCAGTCGGATCAAGATCCTCCAGTCCCGTTTTAATGTCTTTTATCTTGTCGTGTAAGTCCTCAATATTCGTATTCACCACAGCTACAAAGTCTTTCAGGGTGTCCCCGTCCCGTAACGTGATTCGTACGGTGAGATCACCCTTCCCTAACCGTTCGAGATCCTGCTCAACGCGGAAGAGTGGACCCGCTATCTTTTGCGGCAGAAAAAGGGCAAGGAACATCCCGCTGATTAAACTGACGGCTGACCCGGCAAGAATGACGGGTAAGAGAAGATCGCTGACCCGTCGTACAGTGATGTGGGCGGTGTAGAAGGAATCACCAAGTTCCTGGCGGGAGTAGAAATACAGAACAATGGCCGCGACCAACCCGCTGAGTATTACCGTTCCTAAAATACGAATGAGGAGCCAACGTTGAAACTCTTTCTTTACAGCAGTATTTAAGACTTTTCTCTTATGTTTTTTCATCATTTTTTTCCTTTCTGATACGATCAAAAATTGAGATGGCAGCCCAGGCAGAGGGCTTTGCGTTTTGAGCGGGTTAAACGGTACGGGTCATTTGCGGCATGGGGGGTATGGCAGGACATGCAGGTTAAGCGACCATCGGCGAGGGTGTGGTAGTCAGGCGGTATGACCATGCCTTTCTTTGGAAGCACATCCACGGGATGTGAAAGTTTGCCTATTGACTTGGGATGGCAGTTTATACAAGCCGTGATGGTGAGGGTATAGGGATCCGTTAAGGCCAGATGCTGACTTGGAAGCGTTGCCGTCTTCTTTTCGATCCCGGTTGTTGGTGATTGGCCGGCACGAAAACCAAGTTTCATGGTGACATCCTGATTGCTGGCAAAAGCGGTGAATATCCGGTTCTTATCTTTTAAAAATTGTGTTCCGATCTTAATCTTCCCTGGGGGGGGGCTGACTTGTTGCCCAGGCGTCGTAAAGAATTGCCGGGTGGAAAATGGAACTGGGGATGAGACGGTTTCATTGCCAAAGATATCCCGGACAGCTACGGCAACCATATAGTTCCTGTTCCTTTCAAGTCCTGATATCGTCATGGTATGATTTTTCGTCCATTGTGAGTCCGAGGCCGTACTGGACTGAAGATTGCCTTGGCCATACAGAAGTCTGGTGTCGGTGATCTGATCGGTCTTCCAGCTCACTCGTGCTGAGATGAAAACCCCTCTTTTTACCTCAATAACCCGGATATCTGAGATGGTTGTTTTTTCCTGTGGCTGTGGAAACTGGGGGATATCAGCAAGCTGCGGGATTATAAGGTCCTGTTCGAGAGCCCTGCTGTTTTCGCTCTTGGCTCTGAGTGAAAGGGTCAGCCCCTCAGCGTTGGCCGGCAGTTCAAACCAGTGTTGCGTATCCGGGTTATGATGTTTGGCAAACCAATTAATCTTCGCCGTCTCAGACGTTACGGCTTTTGAGCCATTGTTTGCACTGTCCTGGATATGGCAGACTACACAATTATGCTCAATCACAGGGGCGTGGACATAGGGTTTTGTTGTCGTTTGATCGCAAACGTCAAAATGACAACGGCAGCATTGGTCAGGTTCGATGAGGCCGCCTGCATCGCCGTGCTCAGAGGAACAAAACAGGGCCAGTATAAAGATGCTGGCCAGGGTCAGAAGTGTGATGCTTGCTTTATGTTGTAATACTGTTTTCATGTATAAATCACTTTTGTTGAAAGACCTAATAGACGGTGAGTATGTCAGCTGGTTTGGTGCCAAGTTCTATTGTCGTGACAAGTTTATTTGAGGTTTGATCCAGTACTGAAACAGCGCCATCTTCCTGGGCCGTCACATAGAGCCATTTGCGCTGGTTGGATAAGGCCATTTCAAAGGGGCCTTTGCCTACCGGAATAGATCGGGCAACCCGTTGTTGCCTCGCTAAAATAAGGGAGACGGAGTTGCCGTGGAAATTACTCACATAGAGGGAATTATCCTTTTCAAGGAGGCGACGCGGCGCAAAGCCCACTGTTATTTTTTTGAGGGGCTGCAGGGTGTTGCTGTCAAAGGTGCTGATGGTATGAGAACCCTGTTCTGCGACATAGAGAACGCTGTCCTTAACCAGCAGACCGTCCGGGTTGCTGCCTACCAGGAGGGTATCTTGAACTGTTAATGTTTCCGGGTCTAGAAAATAAATCTTCTGATCGAGTCCTGAGGAGAGCACGAGCCGTTGTCCTGCTTCATGCCAGGCCAGATAGCGTGGCTGATAGCCGAGATGAACTTTTTTATCCATGGATCCCCGGTTGAGATCCATGCGAATAAGGTTGCCCCTTTTTTCATCCAGAATATAGCCCCATGTGCCATCAGGCGTCATGAAGAAGGACGGTGACATGGTCATGGGGATTTTAAATTGATCCACAATGCGATTGGTGGCGGTCTCCACGACGGTAATGGAACCCTGTTCCTCTGACAGGATGTAGAGGCGCTTGCGTGTTGAAGAGTACGCCATATAGCTTGGTTTGCCTTTAATCGCAAACGAACCGGAGATGCGGTTGCGGTCAGTGGAGAGCAGATAGAGCGTGTCAATATCAGGGCAGCTGACATAGGCGAGATTGG
>JBFFNY010000079.1:0-7037 GCA_041562955.1 Desulfurivibrionaceae bacterium
CAATGGTCTCAGATTGACCAAGATTAATCCCTCCTATATGACCCGGCAGATCGCGGAATTGGCCCAGAAAAATGAGAGAGGGACGCAGTTCCATCTCACCAGCCTCAAACCGATCCGACCGGAAAATAAGGCGATGGAGTGGGAGGAGAGGTGGCTGAAATCCTTTGAACAGGGGGTCAAGGAGCAGGGGGAATTCGTTGAAGACGGCAGCATCATCTGGTTCCGCTACATGGCCCCTCTTTTTGTCGGGCCTGAATGTCTCAGTTGCCACGCTCAGCAGGGATACCGGGAAGGTGACATCCGTGGCGGACTCAGTGTGTCCTTGCCCTATCCAGCCCATACTCACCTGCGCCTTTATGTCGGCTATGGATCCGTGGCGGTTCTCGGCCTTATTTTAATATTTGTCGGAGGCCGCATCTATAACAGGAAACAGCGTCTGTTTGACGCCACCTTTGATAGTCCGGTCCCGACCTGTGTTACTGATAAAAATCATATGATTCTGATCGCGAACGACTCGTATTGGGCCGAATTCGGGCCTCTTCCTGATGATCAGAAAAAGATCAAGTGTTATGACCATCGACCCGGGAAATCCTGCCACACTGAAAATTGCCCGGTTTTCAGAATCATGCAAGGCTCGGGGACCTACTCCTACGAAACGATTAAGGAAAAAGACGGGGTGTCCAGGCACTTCATTGTCACGGCCAAACCGTTGCTCGGGGTCAGGGGCAGGCCGATGGGGAGTGTTGAAAGTTTTCTGGAGATAACCGAGCGCAAGCGGAGTGAAGAGGCGCTGGAGGAATTAAACCACCGGCTTGAATCCTTGAGTAATACAGACGGGTTGACGGGAATCGCGAATCGCCGCCATTTTGACGCGGTCATGGCGCAGGAGTATGACAGGCATGCCCGTTCCGGGCTAAAATTGTCCTTGATTCTGTTGGATATAGATCATTTCAAGGCGTTCAATGACACTTATGGGCATGTGAACGGCGACCAGTGTCTGCAGCAGATTGCCCAGATCATAGCGGATAGCGCTGTTCGTCCGGCGGATCTGGCAGCCCGTTACGGCGGTGAAGAATTTGCCTGTATCCTGCCGGAGACAGACAGTAGGGGGGCGGTTGCCGTCGCCGAGAAGATCCGGCAGGATATTCTCGCCTGCGGTCTTCCGAATAAAGGGTCGAGCGTCGCTGACTGTGTCACGGCCAGTCTGGGTGTGGTCACTGTGCAGTGTGTGCCTGGTGGGTCGGTTGTGGACATTGTGGCCGAGGCGGATGAACTCCTCTACCGGGCCAAGGCGTCCGGGCGCAACCGCGTTGAATTCTCCGCCTCACGGGGTGTTGGTGGAGAACTAAGGGGCGAGATTATCCAGCTTGTTTGGCAGGACTCGTTCTGTTGCGGCAATGAGCTGATTGACTCTCAACATCATGCTCTTTTTCATATTTCAAATGAGCTGCTCGAGGCGATTCTTCTGGGTCGACCAGCGCAGGTGGTTTCCGCCATTATTACACGGCTGCTGGACGATGTCAGTCAACACTTTCATGATGAAGAGTTGATTCTTGAGTCCGTAGGCTTCCCCGGCAGGAGTCAACATGTTGCAGACCATGCTAAGCTGCTTGCCAAGGGGCTCGAGCTGGTACATGAATTCAAGGTTTCCACCCTCACCATCGGGACTGTTTTTCAATTCTTGGCCGATGAGGTGGTGATGAAGCATATGCTGGAGACTGATCGGGAGTATTTTCCTTTCCTGAATAAGGGTCGTACAGGTTCGGATGGGGTAGAGAAGGGTTGAACAAAAGCAGATACGGGACAAGATTTGCGCTGGGCTCTATTTGCCTCCAGCTCCTTAAGAAATAAGATTAAAATGAAGAATGATAATTGAATAATGAATGTTGACTGGACGACCCTCATTGGCATCATCGCGGCATTATGTACGACCTCATCATTTTTGCCTCAGGTGGTGAAGACCTTGAGATCCAAGAGAACCAAAGATATTTCGCTGTCCATGTATGCCATTCTTGCGACAGGCCTGTTCCTCTGGCTTCTGTATGGGTTGATACTCCGGGATGTCCCGTTGATTCTGGCCAATGGCGTCAGCTTCGGTTTCGCCATGTGTGTCGTGTTGCTCAAGTTGAGGCATGGCTGATAAGGGGCGCGAATACGAAAAGTATACCGTCGTCTGCACGGATTTCCCGCCTCTTGTGGGGGGATACATAAAAAAACCCGCTCTCAGAGCGGGTTTTTTTAATGCTTTTCACAGGCGTAACAGCAGGTGAAACTAGAAGGGGACATCATCTCCGCCCATGCGTGGCTCGGATAAGGGTGGTTCTGTGTAGCCGCCGCCACCGCCACCGCCGCTTCCTCCGCCACTGCCCGGCTTAGAGTCGAGCATCTTCATTTCACGGGCCACAATTTCTGTTGTGTACCGCTTATTGCCGTCTTTATCATCCCAGCTTCTGGTCTGAATGCGTCCTTCAATATAAACCTTGGAACCCTTTGAAAGGTATTCGCCGCAGATTTCACCAAGTCGTTTAAAGGCGACAACGCGGTGCCATTCTGTCTGTTCCTGTTGTTGACCTGACTGATCTTTCCACCGTTCTGAGGTTGCAACAGTAAAGTTGGCAACGGCGGTGCCGCTCTGGGTGTAACGTACTTCCGGGTCGCCGCCTAAGTTGCCGATAAGAATAGCCTTATTGATCATTATCCTGTTCTCCTGCTTGAAATAATATTCGGTCAGTAACACGTCCCGCACTGACCATCCGATACGTAATGGACCACACAATACAGGAGTTGTCTGAATTGGAAAAGGAAATTTTGCGCGCCGATTATTTAAAAAGGAGTCTGCTGAAAGGCACGATCAAGATTGTCAGGCAATCGGCTCGCTTCGCCCGGCTTGAATCCGCATTCCTGCCAGATTTCATCGCTTTCCATGCAGAAATAAAGACAGGTGTGGGGTGCTGCATATTGGCGTAACAGATCAACAATAAAGGAATACATCTCAACCCGTACTGAGCGGAAATACCGGTATTTATTGTCGAGGCCGATGATGAACTCTTCATGGAAAAAGGTTGAGGAGGGGAAACGGGTTAAAACAAAGGGTTTCAGGGCGGGAAGAAAACGTAAGGCACCGAGGCTGATCCAGCTGATCTTTTCAGCAGGCACGGTGGCAAAAAGGGCCTTGATGGTCTCGGTATACCCCTGCTGCCACCCTTCATGGTAGATAATAGGGTCAAAATGAAAGCCGAGTTTATACCCGTGGGACGCGCAGGTCTGTGCGGCGTGAAGCCGGTCCTGCAGGGGAACGGTCCGGATTTCTTCCCGGGCCATGATCGTTGTGGCATTGAGTGACCAGGACACCATGGTCCGGCCGTTATGGTCGAGATCAAGCAGGTTCTGGATATTGGCTGATTTTGTCTTGAGTTCCAGCATCCCATTCTTGTCACGCATGTAGTTGACTAAAAGAGGACTCAAGCCTGTAAGGTGGTCGAGGGCCAGTGAGTCTGTGAATTCTCCGGTGCCGATACGCCAGAACTGTGTGGTGCGGTTAAAGGCCAGGTCAAGCTCATTGATCAGGTCGTCCGTGTTGACAAAAAAAGACATCCAGTCGTTATTTAAATAGGCCTGGAGAATGCAGTAGACACAATCCATGGGGCAGCCCATACCAATATTCAGCACGTGATAATCGCAACAGCAATACTCCTTTGTGCCGGGGCAGGGTTTAAAAAAACTGCCGCGATTATTGCAGAGAAGAAGGTTCTGTTTGCCCTGGGTGAGACTGTGGGGGGACTGTTTTCTCTCCGGCGGATGGGTGCGTGGAGGCAGAAGTCGTATCGGCACGGATGCCCGTTCACATATCGCCCTGGCGAGGGGGGCGTCCTGACATTCTTCGTCAAGATAGATCGTGCGGATATGGGATGCTGGATCATAGGGTAATGTCATGGGCGGAACATAGCATTCATTGCTCCTGTTGGTCAACTCTCCTCATTCCTCTGCAGTAAACAGGCGCGGCGGCCCATAGCTTCTTTGTTGCGCCGTTGTTCTGAGTCTGTTTCAAAAAGAATCGGCGGCACCTTGGTGGGTCTCCCCCTTTCATCGATGGCGACAAAATAGAGATAGGCTGACGCCACGTGTTGCACTTTCCCGGTGGTGAGTTCTTCCTCTTCAACCCGCACACCGACCTCCATGGAGCTGTTGCCGACATAGTTGAGGCTCGCCTTTAAATGTAAAAGATTGCCAATGGTAACGTGGTGATGAAAGGAGAGCTGATCAAAACTGCGTGTCACCACCTGCTTATGGGCATGACGACTGGCCACGACAGCACCGGCTTCATCAATGTATTTGGCAATGACACCGCCATGCACAAACCCCATGGGGTTGCCGTCTTTCGGGAGCATAATGGAAGCCAGGGTGATGCTTGAGTCGCCAACAGTTGCAGTGGTCATGATCCGTTCCTGTGAAATGGTGATGGTTGTCTGAAAAAACAGTAGCACGTATTGGTTTGTATGGGAATGTCATATTCAGCATGGACAGTCGAGAGTCCATTAGGTATGATCTCCTCCTTATTTAGGTTGACCCTATTGTTAAAATATTGATGGATAATACTATGAGTGCATTTACAAAACAGGTGGCTAAACGACGGACCTTTGGCATTATCAGCCACCCTGATGCCGGTAAAACAACCCTGACGGAGAAGTTGCTGCTCTTTGGCGGTGCCATTCAGATGGCTGGTGCGGTTAAGTCCCGGAAAACAGATCGCCATGCCACCAGTGACTGGATGTCCATTGAAAAGGACCGCGGGATTTCGGTGACGAGTTCGGTCATGAAGTTTAATTACCGGGATTATGAAATTAATCTGCTGGACACCCCGGGCCATCAGGATTTTTCTGAGGACACGTACCGCGTATTGACCGCGGTAGATTCGGCGCTCATGGTTATTGATTTTGCTAAGGGTGTTGAAACACAGACGGAAAAATTGATGGAGGTCTGCCGTATGCGCAACACCCCTATCATTACCTTCATTAATAAGATGGACCGTGAAGGCAAGGATCCTCTGGAAATCATGAGTGAGATTGAGGATAAACTGCAGGTGGAGTGTGCTCCGCTTTCCTGGCCTATCGGGATGGGGAAACAGTTCAAGGGGGTGTATAATTTATATGAAAAGAAACTGCATCTTTTCACCCCTTCAAAAGATTCCATTACAGAAGGGGTGGTGATTCATGACCTTAATGATCCAGCCCTGGATGAACTCCTTGGTGATGATGCCGATGTGTTGCGGTCGGATCTGGAACTTCTGGCAGGCGCCGCCAATCCCTTTGAACTTGAACATTATTTGAACGGCAGCCAGACACCGGTGTTTTTTGGCAGTGCCGTGAATAATTTCGGTGTCAAAGAGATGCTCGATGCCTTTGTGGAATTGGCCCCGGCCCCGGGCATCCGCAAGGCGGTAACCCGTGAAGTGTCTTCTGAAGAGGAGGCCTTTTCCGGTTTTGTCTTTAAGATTCAAGCCAATATGAACCCGGCCCATCGTGATCGCATTGCCTTCTTTCGCATCTGCTCCGGGAAGTTTACCCGGGGGATGAAGGTCATTCATCATCGCATTGGCAAACCGATCACCCTGTCGAATGCGACGATCTTCATGGCGCAGGATCGGACCAATGTGGAAGAGGCGTATGCCGGTGATATTATTGGTCTGCATAACCACGGGACCATCAAGATCGGTGATACCTTCACGGATAAAGAAGAGCTGCAGTTCACCGGGATTCCGAATTTTGCCCCTGAACATTTCCGCCGGGTCATTCTGAAAAATCCCCTGAAAACGAAACAACTGCAAAAGGGGTTAGTGCAGCTTGCTGAAGAGGGCGCCGTGCAGGTTTTTCGCCCTCTGATTGGTTCGGATTATATTTTAGGTGCGGTTGGCATCCTGCAGTTTGATGTGACCATGGCGCGGCTGAAAGATGAATACTGGGTAGACGCCATCTATGAACCTGTCGACTATGCTGCGGCGCGCTGGATTCATTGTGATGATAAAAAGAAATTGAAAGAGTTTGAAATTAAAAATCGTGGAAGCCTGTCCACAGATGCGGAAGATCATCTCACCTATCTTGCCCCGAGTCAATGGCAGATGAGTTATGTTGAGGAGCAATGGCCCGATATACAATTTCTGAAGGCCAGGGAAAATTGTTAATGTGATTATTTCTGCTGAGGCGGAGGGTGTTTGGGGTGCAAGGGCGAATCTTTTTTTTTAAGACGAACCGCTCTGTTGTATCAATCGTCACCAAGCTCTTTTTAAATCGCTTTTTGGTCCTATGAAAAAACTCATACTCCTTATACTCTGTTTCCTGCCCACACTCTTGCACGCGGCACCTCCCGTCCCAACACAGGAGATCCGCCACGTCCTTATTCTTCACTCCTATTATGGCGGTTATTCCTGGGTGGAGGAGGTGAACCAGGGTCTGTTCAAGGTTCTTTTGGCCCGGGATCAAAAGGATTTACAGCTCCATGTTGAGTATCTGGATAACCAGCGGCTGAGTCCCGGTGAAACGTTCATAGATTTCCGTACGCGTCTGCAGGAAAAATATGCGGCTACTGCCTTTGATATTGTCATTGCTGTGGATGACCAGGCCATTGATTTTACGCAGGAATACCACAAGAGTCTCTTCCCGGGTGCCGGTCTTGTGGCCTGTGGGAAAATAGGGGGTCCATCCGTTGCTGATCCTGCTCTTCCCGGCTTTTCCACCGTGTTTGAAAATGTTGATACCCGGGCTACCATTAATTCCGGGCTGAGGCTCTTTCCCGATACAAAGCGGATCATCGTGGTCAATGACGCGTCCTATGACGGCCGGAGGCTTGACCCGTTTCTTAAAGAGTTGCCCCGCACGTATCCAACCATTCAGTTTGAGTATCCTGAGAATCTCAGCATGGAGGCGATGCTTGAATTGATTAAAGGGCTGACAGGACAAAGTCTGGTGCTTCTCGCGCACTTCACTGAAGATGGAACAGGGAAAATATTTTCCAATGACCGTTCAGCCTGGCTCATTGCCTCA
>JBFFNY010000080.1:0-7034 GCA_041562955.1 Desulfurivibrionaceae bacterium
AAAAACTTCGACAACAACGAATATGCCCACAAGAGGAAGAAACGAGTATACAAGAAGATAAATGAAGAGAACGTGAATGGAATTTTTCGCCTGCTTATTTGATACAAACAACAACTTACTCTATCCTGAGCATAATGCAAGTGTTTAAATTAAAAAGATTCAAAATAAAAAAGTTTCCCCCTGAAAAACCAACCCCCGTATACTTTTTTTATACTCAACCCCTTGCAGCAGTCTCATCCAGCACCCTTCTCAGGGTTTCAGCCAGCTCTTTATACTCCACGGGCTTCATGATGAAGGCATTGATGCCCATGGAGTCAGCCCGGACTGCATCCATTTTCGAGCTATAGCCGCTGCAGATAATAATCGGAATATTGGGCCTTATCGCCAAGATCTCCTTGGCCAAATCCCCCCCGGTCAATCCCGGCATGGCCTGATCACTGATAACAACATCCAAACCATCCGGCCGGGAACGAAAGAACTCAAGGGCCTCCAGACTGCTCGTTTTCGTCGTCACCTGATACCCCAAACGCTCAAGCCTCCGCTTCGTCAACTCAACGATGCTCGCCTCATCATCCACAACCAGAATTCGCTCACTACCAACCGGAAGGGGTTCATTATCCGCAAGCACCCCCTGGGCAACCTCCGCAATTCTTGGGAAATACACAAAAAAAGTCGTACCGTTACCCGGAGCGCTTTCAACCTGAATCACGCCGTCATGGCTTTTGACAATACCGTGCACCACCGCCAATCCCATCCCAGACCCTTTGCCCACGGGCTTGGTGGTAAAATAGGGGTCAAAAATCCGATCCAGCACCTGCGGATCAACACCCGCACCCGTATCCTTCACCATAAGCCGGACGTAGGATCCAACACCTAAGCCTTCCACCATGCCGCCCTCATCAAGCTCAACACCGTCCAGAGACACGGTTAACACACCGCCATTCTCATCCATGGCCTGGGCGGCATTTGTGCATATATTCATGAGGACCTGATGGATTTGAGTCGCATCGGCCAGAATAGTGCCGCTGGCAGGATCGAGATGCTGTTGAATTGTTACCGTTGTAGGAATTGAAGCCCTCAAGAGCTTGAGCGCCTCATCAACGACCAGGCGAAGCTCCACCGGCTGCCGGCCTTGGGCTTCCTTGCGGCTAAAGGACAGGATGTGCTTCACCAGATCCCGGGCGCGATATCCGGCCTGCAACACCTGTTCAATCTGATATTTTGCCGGACTGTATTCCGGGATATCATCCTTGGCCATCTCCGCGTAACCCAGGATAGCGGCCAGGATATTATTAAAATCATGGGCGATACCGCCGGCCAGAGTGCCTATGGCCTCCATCTTATGCGCTTGCCGCAACCGGCTCTCCACCTCCTTACGCTCGGCCGTTTCTTTCGACAACTCTTCATACGACTGCTGCAGCTCACATGTTCGCTGCCGCACCTTCATCTCCAGTTCCGCATGGGCTTTCCGAAGCGCAACCTCGGCATGTTTACGCTGCGTCACATCATGCATCGAGGCAACCGCCCCGAGCAACGCTCCATGCTCGTCACGCAAAGGCTGAGCGGATGCCAGCACGATACGCTTCTCCCCCTGTTTCGGAGCTATAACCATCTCAACATCTTTTAGATATTCACCCTGCAGGGCCCGAAAGAGCGGGATCGCCTCTTTTTGCATGGGGGAGACCCCGTCAGCATGAAACAGGTCATAATGATCGCTCCAAGCCTCTGCGGGTATCGGTTCCGCAGGAAGACAATGAAACTCGCGCGTTGCCCGGTTAAACACCGACAAGACGCCTTCCCCATCACAGGCAACAATGCCGTCTTCAATATTTTCAAGCACAGCATTGGTAAATTCTTTCTCCTTCTTAAGCCTCTGCCCTATTCGCTTGCGCGCCTCAATCTCCTGGGTGAGCAATGCCGTGCGCTCGGCCACCAGATCCTGCAATTGATTTCGATGTTGCTCCAGCTCCTGCTGCATGGTCTTCACCTCGGTGATATCCCGAAGTACAGCCATCCACACCTCACCATGAACCGGGTGAGTAAAAGTGGTAATCGTTACCGAGCACCAGAACGGGACCCCGGCCGTTCCTATATTGTAGAGTTCCCCCTGCCAGGCCCCATGCGTTGCCAGGACTCCGGCAATCCGGCGCGCCCTTTCCTCTGGAGCAAGATCGGCTGGAGCAATGAGCTGCGCGAGGTGTTTACCCAGCATCCTCCCCTTGCTACAGCCGAATAGCCTTTCTCCTCCTCCGTTCGCGTAAAGAATGGATTGATCATTGGGATTGAAAAGCAGCACCCCCTCAGACATCTGTTCCATCATCCGGGCCTGCAGCCGAATGTCCTCCTCCAGGGTTGCCTGATGGGATATGCGCTGATGACTATAACGTTCAGGGATGACCGGCTCTATCAAGCCAAAATTTCTGATCACAGGAAAGGCGCCATCCGTCCGGCAGCGGGCAAGATAGGTATTTACTGCGGCATGATGGGTCACCGGGTCCATACGGACCTCACCCTGGGGGCCTTTCAGGCTGATCGTCTCCAGCACCTCAACCAGGGCCTCAGGATCAAGGCTGCCCGCTGCATTGGCGGCTTGGGCGAAGGCCTTGACGCAGAGGTACACGCCCTCACCGAAATTGGTCAAAACACCATTCCCCTGCGGCCAAACACCCGTTACCTCCGGCAGGGCCTCTAAGCGCTTAAGATAATCCTTATTTTCAGGACTATCCACGGTCATGAAATAGGTATTGCTGGAGTAAAAACCATTCCGTACTGCCGGCGGCAGTTTGCTGGCCATCATTTCATCGTAATGGCCCATCACCACCGCTATATTTTCCTTTAAGCCTCTTTCAGTAAAACGGGTCAACAGATGCACCTGATCAGCCCCGGCGAAATAGGGCACAAACACATCGGGTGCCGCCTGGGCAACATGATCCAACAGGCGTTCAATATCCTCGTCCGATGCGCCGATGGAGCAATACTCCTCCCCGACAATCTCACCATCAGCACGCAGCAACGCCTGCTTGGCCGCATCAATGGAACCACGCGGCCACTCATAATTATTGCCGGCGAAAAACATCCTCGGCCCGTACTTGTGAAGCATGTAGGGGATCATCTGATCAATCTGCTGATTGGGAAGGGCGGCAAAATGAAAGAAATAACGACTGAGAATACTCCCTTCATAGAAGGAAAAATTGAGATAGGGAATTTTGAGCGGCTCCGCCACCCGGTAGGCCACGGCAATACGTGAATTTGAAAGGAGATTGCCAATAAGGGCAACACAATGATGTCTGCGCACCAAGGTGCTGGCCGCCGTCACCGCACTTTCAGGAAGACTGCCGTCATCTTCAATGATGAGTTCAAGGGGACGTCCCAATACACCACCGCCCTCATTGACCTCCTGGCAGGCAATCCTCCCAGCCCGGCTGATTTCAGCCCCGTACATCTTCACCAAACCGGTCAAGGGCGACAACAACCCCAGCCGGACCGATTTTTCGCCCTTCCTCTTACCCTTCCCTACCATTATTATATACCTACCCAGATCTTTTAGGTACTCCACAAACAGGAATCAGCCGCAGACCACCCCGCTCAACTTCAATCATTCACTAAAAGAGTACCGGAGAGCGTGGTCATAATCAAAGTATTATTCGATTGTAACGACGCGCTTTGTCACCAAACACCCCCGCCTAAAACAGACTGCCCAGACCTCCAGCTTGCGCTATTTAGACAATATGTTATTCATTCGCAAAACTGTTCTTCAAGATACAATACTATTACTTCCCAGGAATCCTGATGGATCATTTGCATGAGCCGCACCTCCAAACCCAAAACAAGGAAGATGATCCGAGATTTATTCGCTTTCAAACTATCCTTAAAAATTTACGCATTATCTTCCGCTCTACCCAGGCTCACTCCCGTTGGATTGAAAAAGAGTCAGGACTTTCAGCAGCACAACTATGGATGATGTGGGAGTTGTTCAACGAACCGGGATTAACCGTCTCTCGTCTGGCCAAAGCCCTTTCCATTCATCAATCAACCTGCAGCAACATGCTTGACAAGATCCAAAAAAAAGAACTGGTCTACCGGGAACGGTCCACCTCTGACCAACGGGTCGTCCGCCTCTATCTCACCGAGAAAGGGGCCGCCCTACTGGCCAAGGCGCCACGCCCGGCCCAGGGGACATTAACCGATGTTCTGCTGCGCCTCCCGGATGAGGTGTTGGGTGAATTGCAGTCGGGACTGGGCCAACTCGTAGACGCCCTCAAGATTGTTGACGAGAAGGCAGGCATGATACCGATCACCGAAGACCCTGAGCCGGAACAAGAGAAACCGTGACATCGGCTCCAGCAGCTCAACCCTGCCGGAACAGCGACACCCGCCCGGTGAAGACCTTCACAACGCTCACCGGGCTCCCCACCCTCAAAGCCCGCCATTTCCCTCCATATTCTCTCCTATAGAGAAAAACTCAACCCTTCTCATTTTTTCCGAGGTTTCACCGCACCAGAAAGAAGAGCATGACCACACCCGTCACCCGGACGTAAAGGAGAACAAGGTTGCAATATTTGCACAATATGTTATTGTACAAATATATTAATTGCAGATATAAACTTAGCCATAACCTGAAAACAGACCTCAACCGTCTCTTTTCAGAAATCTCTATTGTCAGCCCATACACGTTCCCAGGCAACAGCTTTCGGAACAGGTTGACGGTAGCGGCATAACGATTACCCCGGTTAAAGAATCTCACCTCAAACCCTCCTCCCGCCTGAAACTCAAGAGGATCTGATATCGACAAGGCACAACCTGGTTGTTTTTTTACGATCAGGGGCAACTCAGCAAAAGAAATGAGTAACGTCATGCGAACCACATCCAAAATTTTCCTGATCGCAGCCATACTGAATCTCTGTTTTTGCTACTCAGAAGCCTCAGCAAAAATGATCAGCGTGGCGAAAGAGGTGATCAATATGCGCACAGGACCCTCCACGAAATATCGAACAAAATGGCAGCTGGGCAAAGGATACCCCCTCAAGGTCGTGGACCGCAAAGGCCAATGGCTTAAGGTGAAAGACTTTGAAAATGATGTAGGCTGGGTATACGGGTCGCTTACCAGCTCTAAACCCCACATGGTCATCAAAAAAGCAGTGGTCAATATCCGCAGTGGCCCCGGGACCAGATATCGAATTATCAGCCAGGCCAAATACGGCGTCGTCATGCAAACCCTGAAACAGACCAAGGGATGGGTCAAGGTCAGACATGAAAGCGGCACCAGCGGCTGGGTGGCCAGACCGCTGGTCTGGGGATGGTGATAAAATGATCAAGAAGGATGTGCCACCTGATCACGAGACCACTCTGATCCGTGACGCAGCTCTCTGAACGTGAACAGAAGAGGGCAGGTTCTCCCCCCGCATACCAAGACCCAGCCCCGAATCTCTGGAGTCTGCCCATCCCACATCACCATGACAGTCTATAGACCAACGTTATATTCCGCAGCCGGGAAAATTGAAAATGTTCAAGATGCGCTCTTGATGAATGTGCCGGGAAAATTGGCCTGCATCGGCAACAAAGATCCCATCAAAAAAACAGACATTGGCATCACTACCTTATCCGGCGGCAGAAACACTCTCACACCACAGGAGGAGTGATATGAAAATGCAACACCCCCATCAATCTGCTCTTTTTGTTTTCATGGGCCTTCCTGCCAGCGGCAAGTCCACTCTTGCCGAAACCTGGGCCAAAAATCATCAGTTCTCCTACTTCAACGCTGATACAGTGCGAAAGCAGTTGGTCGGGGTTCAGGATTCTACCCATCAAGAGGCTACGTGGCCTCAAGAGTATTATATTCCGCAAATAACACGCCGCACCTACGATGCCCTGCTCACCTCTGCCGGCCAGGAACTTACTGCCGGTCGAACCGTCGTATTGAACGCCTGTTATGGAGCTCGAGAAGAGCGAGTGCGCCTCAGACAATTTGCCAACAACAGCAAAACAACCCTGTATTTTGTGCTATGCTATTGTTCTGCAAAGGCGACCCAGAACCGATTGGCAAAGCGAGCAACACCCAACACAACCGGATCGGACAGGGAATGGCGGATCTTCAGAGAACAGCAGGAGACTCTCGACCCTCTCGACGATCTTGAACCAACCATGGTGGTTTCGATAAACACCGAATACCCGCAGGAACAGCTTTTGAACCAACTGGATTTTGCCTTTGAAAAAAAACCACCGATCATCGTCATTGAGACATGAGCCTAAGGGTCTTCAGGTGATGCCGGCCTAAACCTGCACTGTTTTGCCAACCCCGTGTCAGGCAGGATGATGGCACAATGTCTCAAGACACCATCAGCAACTGGCACCACAGCTGAACCCGGCCCGATCGGTACAAAAAGAATGAGTACTGGAATTCTGATCCTTGGCACCAGAGAACATCGTGCCGACAACCAGTACCCCATGAACTCAAGAGGAACAGTACAATATGAATAAAGATATCATTTTCCGCCCCCCGACCAGCAGCGACGCCGCAGCCATGCATCGCATCGCTCAAGACTCACAGGTCCTGTCGGTGAACTCTACCTACTCCTACGCCCTGATGGCTCGCCATTTCCACAAGACGTGCCTTGTTGCCGAACACCAGGGCAACGTATGCGGTTACATCACCGGTTTCGCGCCGCCCGAGCAGCCCAAGACACTTTTTATCTGGCAGATCGGGGTGGCAAAACCCATGCAAAAGCAGGGTCTGGGCAAAGAACTGCTCATCACCCTTGTCAAGGCAAAACAGCCCGTTTTCCTTGAGGCGACCATTGATCCTGGCAATCAGGCCTCAATCAATCTCTTCAAATCGGTGGCCAGCTATTTTGATGCTGACCACACCTATTTCACCACACCTTTTTTTGACACCAATGATCTGCATGACGGTGAACATGTCGAGCATCTCATGAACATTGGACCTTTTGTTGATTTTAAGACAAACTAATTTTTAATACGGAGAAACAAATGCGAATATTTGAAAATATGGAATCACAGGTGCGGGGCTATATCCG
>JBFFNY010000081.1:0-7025 GCA_041562955.1 Desulfurivibrionaceae bacterium
AACAGACCAAAAGAACAACTTCTGCATAGGTAATTCCAAGGGACGAGAAGGATGTATGTTGACTCCAGAGGCCAAGAGGGGTAAAAAGCCATTCCTAATGCAACTTCAATTAGATAACCACAGATTAAAACTCCGAATCAGGAGTGTCAACGCCGACCTTAAAAAAAATGATTGACCTCAAAACATTAAGCCGCAACCAACTCATCGAATGGACCACGTCAAGGGGCCATTCAGCCTACCGGGGCCGGCAGATCTTTGCCTGGCTGTATCGCCCAGGAATTACTCAATTTAGTCAAATGACGGATTTATCGAAAAAATTCAGAGAAGAACTGGAATCCGTTGCCACAATATCCACCCTGCCCTACACCATCAAAGAAACGTCCAGCGATGGCACCATGAAATACGGCTTCACCTTGCACGACGGCCATATCATTGAAAGTGTCCTGATCCCTGAAGAGGACCGCAACACCCTCTGTGTTTCATCCCAGGTCGGCTGTGCCATGGGGTGTAAATTTTGCCTGACAGGCACCATGGGATTTAAAAGAAACCTGAATCCGGCTGAAATTGTCGGCCAGATCTGTGCCGTTCAAAATGATCTGGATGCGCTGAATATGGGCACGGTGAATAATCTGGTTTTCATGGGCATGGGCGAACCGCTGGCCAACTTTGAGAATCTCATTGCCGCCCTTGAAATACTCCTCGATGATTTAGGGCTGAGTTTTTCACGGCGCAGAACCACGGTCTCCACCTGTGGACTTGCCCCTAAAATTATTGAGTTGGGCCAGAGAATTGAAGTTAATCTTGCCATATCACTCCATGCTGCCGATGACCAGACGCGCTCAGAATTGATGCCGGTCAATGAGACCTATTCCATTCACGATGTGATCGAAGCGTGCAAGCAATTCCCCTTACAGAAACGTAAACGAATTATGTTTGAATACATTCTTCTCAAAGGGATTAATGATTCCGATGACGATGCGAGAAAGCTCGGAAAACTGCTTCGGCCGATCCCCTGCAAGATCAACCTCCTGCCGTGCAATGAGGCGCCGGAACTCCCCTATAAAAAACCATCCATGCAACGCGTTCATGCCTTTCAGAAAATTCTCCGGGACATGGAATACACAGTATTCATCAGAACCAACCGTGGTGATGATATTTCTGCAGCCTGTGGCCAGCTTGCCAATAAACACACCTCGTAACCGTTTGCTTTACAGACAACGCCATAGGCGACGTCACTGTCACTGAACCACACTCTTGCCCAGATAAAAGACATGAATAGTATTCGCATATTGCCACTCATCATAAGCAGCTTCGTGCTTGGCGCTCATTTTTACAGGGCAGACCTCCTGCCCCTGGTCATCCTCTGCCTCAATCTGCCGTTTCTTTTACTGATCCGCAGCAACGCAGTGCTGCGACTCTTGCAGGTCTGCCTTATTCTCGGTTCACTGGAGTGGCTGCGGACGATATATATTTTGATTATAGATCGCCAACAATTTGACCAGCCCTGGACGCGACTTGCCATCATTCTCGGCCTGGTCGCCCTGTGCACCGCTCTGTCAGCCCTCCCCCTCTCGTCATTCATTAAAGAAAGGAGGCCGCAGACCAATGAATAATTCAATCCATATTATCTCACTCACCAACCTGTTGTATGCCTTTATCCCTGTCCTGATCATTCTCGTCATCATCTACAAGTGGTCACTGAACCTGAAGAATAGTGTCTATGCGATTGTGCGCATGCTGGTTCAGCTCCTGCTTATCGGCTATATCCTTTCCTACATCTTTGAATCTGACAGCAGCAGTCTCATTCTCGCCATCTTACTTGTCATGCTCATCGCCTCCAGCTGGATCGGCCTTGGAACCATTCGCGCAAAACGGGTGCAGCTGTTTACCATTGCCTTCCTGGCCATTGTCATTGGCGGGGGGACAACCCTGGTGATTATCACCCAGGGCGTACTGCGGCTTGATCCATGGTATCTGCCCCAGTATATGATTCCCATTGCCGGAATGATCTTTGCCAATTCCATGAACAGCGTCAGTCTGGCGGCTGAACGTCTCAACGCGGAACTCAGCCGCGGTGTGGCCTATGATGAGGCCAAAAAGATCGCCATGCAGGCAGCCCTGATCCCCATCACCAATTCACTCTTTGCCGTGGGTCTTGTTTCCATCCCCGGGATGATGACAGGCCAGATCCTCTCCGGTGTGGATCCGCCGATTGCCGCCAGGTATCAGATCATGGTGATGTGTATGATCTTCGGTTCAACGGGTATCTCGGCCGCCTGTTTTCTGAGTATGGCGAAATCTTTTTTCAATCCAACGACCACGAACAGCTGAACGTTACTCCGCCCGCTCATGGGCGGCGATTTCCCAAAAGGCCAAGATTTTCGGATGTGCCATTTTCTTCTTCAGGGTGCAGAGACCAATAGTAAAGGACTGGAGGGCGGGCTCGACATCAAGAACCGTGATCTGCTCCTGCATGGGGCTTTTTTCAAGAACGAGACTCGGCACCACCCCTACCCCGTAGCCCAGACTCACCATGGCTATTAACGCCTCATTTCCAGCAACCTGCGCATAAATATTTGGGACGATCTGTTTCTGTTTAAACCAGTGTTCAATCCGCTCACGACTCAGACCCCGTTCAGCCATAATGACCGGTGTCTGCTGCCAGTCAATTTCCGTATCGTCATACCGGACAATTTCAGCATAATGACGAGGTGCAATAAAAACCAGGGGCGTGGTGAGCATATCCATATAGATCAGTCGTTCAGGAATCCGATCTGGAAGCGCGGCAATGGTGATGTCAACCTCGCTATTTTCAAGTTTGGTAATGGCCTTGGCCGCATCGCCGGTATGAAGATTGAGATGGAGATCCGGATACGCCTTGCGAAACCGGCCCAGTATCCCGGGCAAGATGGTATAGGCTGCTGTCACTGAGCAATAAAGGGATATTTCACCCGTCAGCATGGTCTCCCGGGAGAGTTCATTCTGCAATTTCTCCCACCGGGCTATAGACTCCTCAGCAAAAGCCTTAAACACCTGCCCTGCCGGACTCAGCTCAACCGAGCGATTATCCCGGATAAACAGGGTTGAACCAAGTTCATCCTCCATGCGCTGAATGATACGGGTCAGCGCCGAGGGGGTGACATTACAGGCCCGGCTGGTCTGACCAAAATGGAGCGATTCTGCCAGATGCTTGAATAATTTTAAGTTTCTAATTTCCATTACAGCGCTATATCTTAAAGTTGATCTTGCCCCGAACCGCCCTGTTGTGGTGCGCTGACAGCCCGGTAAAATATTTCAATTTACGAAATATAGTATATCGATTAATTCACTTTACGCAACAAGATATAATGATATAATACCGCCACGTTAATGAAACAGTATTTCTAGAATGTTCAAAATAACAGGAGACAGAGACCATGGGTGAAAATTACTTCAACACCTTACCATTACGTTTACAATTAGAAGAATTGGGCCAGTGCCGTTTCATGGACCCTTCAGAATTCAACGGCGTTGAAGCCTTGATGGGGAAAAAAATCGTCATCGTCGGCTGCGGCGCCCAGGGACTGCATCAAGGCCTTAACCTGCGTGATTCCGGTCTCGACGTCTCCTACACCCTGCGTGAAGCCGCGATCAGCTCCAAACGTCAATCCTGGAAAAATGCCACTGAAAACAATTTCACCGTCGGCACTTATGAAGAACTGATTCCAACGGCAGATCTGGTTATCAATCTCACCCCGGATAAGCAGCATACCAATGCGGTTTCGGCCTTCATGCCTTTAATGAAAAAAGGGGCCTGCCTCTCTTACTCACACGGTTTCAATATTGTTGAAGAGGGCATGCAGATCCGTAAGGATCTCACGGTGATCATGGTTGCGCCAAAATCACCTGGAACCGAAGTTCGTGAAGAATACAAACGCGGTTTCGGCGTACCGACCCTTCTGGCTGTTCATCGTGAGAATGATCCAAACAACGAAGGATGGGATCTTGCCAAGGCATATGCTGCCGGAACCGGCGGTGACCGTGCGGGTTGTCTGGAATCTTCTTTTGTTGCGGAGGTTAAGTCAGATCTCATGGGCGAGCAGACCATCCTCTGTGGCATGCTCCAGGCGGGCTCCCTGCTCTGTTTTGACAAGATGATGGAAAAAGGTATTGATTCCGCCTACGGCTCTAAACTGATCCAACAGGGCTGGCAGACGATCACTGAGGCGCTCAAGCACGGCGGCATCACCAATATGATGGATCGTCTGTCAAATCCTGCCAAGATCAAGGCGTGTCAACTGGCTGATGAAATGTCTGATATCCTCAGACCCCTGTTCCATAAGCATATGGATGACATCATGTCCGGTTTCTTCTCCCGCACCATGATGGAAGATTGGGCCAACGACGATAAAAACCTTCTCGGCTGGCGTGCCGCTACGGCAGAAACTGCCTTTGAAAAAGCCACAGCCACCGATGCTGATATCCCTGAGCAGGAATATTTCGACAACGGTATACTCATGGTGGCCATGGTTAAATGCGGCGTTGAACTTGCCTTTGACACCATGGTTGCAGCCGGCATCAAGGAAGAGTCGGCCTATTATGAATCACTCCATGAAGTACCGCTCATTGCCAACACCATCGCCCGTAAAAAGCTGTACGAGATGAATGTTGTTATCTCTGATACGGCGGAGTATGGCTGCTACCTCTTCGCCCATGCGGCAGGACCAATGCTTGCTGATTTCATGAAAACAATCGATACCGACATGATCGGCGCAGGCCTGGCAGATAAATCAAATGGTGTTGATAATGTTGAACTCATCAAAGCCAATGAGACCATTCGCTATACCGGTGTTGAAATGATTGGCGAAGAACTTCGCTCCTACATGAGTGCCATGAAGCCGATCATCTAAGGGCTTCTGTTGTTTCAATTCGTTTTTATACTTGCCGCTCCTGAAACCTGAAGATCTCAAGAACAGCAATAAAAAAGGGGCCGATTACTATTATGTAATCGGCCCCTTTTTTTAGGCTTACAAGTCCCAAAAAAATTGGGGCCGTTGAGCTCCTCTTGTGCAACACCGGGGTCAACCTTGACCGGCGGCTCATCACACTCAAAGACCATCAGCCCAGGGCATCTTGAACTGCAATTCCGATCTGATTGATGAGATAGGGTTTTTTGATGAACTGCCCTGCGCCGAGCTGCAGGGCTTTCTCAACCTCTGTATTCACGGAAAAGCCACTGGCAATAATAGCCTTCTGTCCAGGGTGTATCGTTAAGATCTGCTCAAAGGTCTCTCGCCCATTCATACCCGGAGCCATAATCATATCTAAAATCACCAGATCAACCGCATGTGTCTTAAGATAGGCAACGGCCTCTTCACCGGAAGAAACCGTTACAACCTTGTACTGTAAAGACTGTAACATTTGCGCGGCAATATCACGCTGCTGCTCCTCATCATCCACCACAAGTATTGTCTCGCCCTTCCCCTGCAGGTCATCCATGAGCAGCGCCTGTGGGGCGGAGACCAGCTCCTTGCGGGTCGCAGGGAAATATAATTTAAACCGAGTACCCTGTTCACCCGAATCAACAGAAACCGTGCCATGATGGTCATCAAGGGTGTTCCAGACAACCGCCAGACCAAGCCCGGTGCCGCTCCTGCCCATTTTTTTCTTCGTATAAAACGGTTCAAATATATGGGCAATATCCTCTTGTTTAATCCCCTTGCCAGTATCTGCAACAGTCACGACAACATATTCACCACAGGGTAGATTCAGCTCATGGGATAATGGTTTTTCGAGATACCTGTTTGCAGTAGAAATAACAATTTCACCCGCAGAGTCGAGTGACTCTGCGGCGTTCCCCACCAAATTCATAAGACATTTTTTCACATGAACCGTGGAGCATTCAATATTTAAAAGATCGTGAGCCAAATCGTGAACAAAGGTGACCTTTGGATACTTTGCCTTTAGCGCCTGACATTCAGGAGAGTGTGAATATTCGGCGATGAGGGTGTTGAGGTTCGAGACATGCTTTTCCGCCGCCACACCTCGTGCCACAGTCAAAAGGTCCGCTACAACTTCAGCTGCACGGAGTCCGGAGTCACGAATCGCCTCGATGGAACCGCGCATAGGACTGTCTTCGGGTAAATTCATCAACAGCAGGTCTGGATAACCGATGATCCCGGACAGAATATTATTCAAATCATGGGCAACCCCACCGGCCATGATCCCAATTGACTCCATCTTCAGCGACCGGTGCAGCTTCGACTCAACCTCAAGTTGTCGTGTTTGATCAACGACAAAGAGGAACAGGTAGCTCTGATCTAAATAGATGAAATCACTTATAAAAATATCCACCGGCAGGACCCGGCCGTCATGACACCGGTATGATGTTTTAATGGCAAGCCCATTATTATCCTGAATATTCTTCAATGATTGCAGCCAGCTCTGCTCGGTGGATTCTACGTCTAAATCACCCAAAGAAAGCCCTGTAAATTGTTCAACCTGATACCCTAATAAATGGCCGGCGGCCTGATTGGCATGAACAATGAACGTCTCAGATAAGGTTTTCCCCTGTGTCGCCCATAAAATTGGAAATACACAGGCATCAACCGCATGCTGAGTGAGCAGGAGTTGTTTTTCTGTCTCCTGCAGCTTTTCTTTTTGAATGACGATCTCGTCATGCTGGGCCTTAAGTTTTGAACTATATCTCCGTAATGCATAATTCTTAAAGAGAAGAAGGACCATGCCCAGTCCGGCGAAAACAAGTATCCGGACGACAATGGTGTAGTCTGTTCCCTGGTCAAATTTGACTGAAATCCAATGATTGAGAATTTCTTGATGTGTTTTTTGATCTAACGAGTCAATGATCTTATCAAAGACGGAAAGAAGTAAGGGTTCATCATTGCGGGTGGCAATACCGAGTTCCCAGCGCTCATCAAACTTGCCCGCAACCTTCAACTCCCCGGGGAAATCCTGCTGAATGGCATAGCCGACCGTTGCCAGGGTCCCGATGAAACCATCGAGTTCATCTTCAACCACCAGCTGCA
>JBFFNY010000082.1:0-7013 GCA_041562955.1 Desulfurivibrionaceae bacterium
AAGGCCATTGATATTTACGGGTTAAGTGAAGTGATGGGTCCGGGTGTGGCCATTGAATGCGCGGAAGAACAAAGGGGTCTGCACATCATGGAAGATCATTTTCTTGCAGAAATTGTCGATCCGGACACCTTTGAGCCACTGCCTTTAGGGGAAAAAGGCGAACTCGTCTTCACCACCCTAACCAAGGAGGCGTTCCCGGTCATCCGCTACCGCACCAAGGATTTCTCCCGCCTCATTACAGATGAATGTCGTTGCGGCCGCAGCTTTTACCGCATGGAGAAAGTCACGGGCCGCTCCGATGACATGATGATTATCCGCGGCGTGAATGTCTTTCCCTCGCAGATTGAAGAGGTGCTGATCAGCATTGACGGGGTTGAACCCCATTACATGATTCTGGTTGACCGTAAAGGCAGTCTCGACACCCTGGAGGTGCAGGTGGAGGTCAGCGACAACCTCTTCTCCGATGAGATCAAGAATCTTGAAGCCACAACAATGCTCATCCAGAAAGAGATTAAAGAACGACTCGGCGTTTCCTGTAAAGCCACCCTGGTTGAGCCCAAGACGATTCAGCGCAGTGAAGGAAAGGCCAAACGGGTTATTGATAATCGAAAATTTTGACATGGCAGTTTAGATCAATAGCTTGTAGGCTTTCAGGGGGTACACGTTCCCTGGCCGTACCCCTGAAGGACAGGAGCGCGAGCGCCGACAGACTAAGAGTCTAAATACCTGGAGAGATCATGTTATGAAAGTAGAACAAATTGCTATTTTTCTGGAAAACAAATCAGGACGGCTGGCGGAGATCACCTCAATTCTCGCGGGGAACGGCATTAATATCCGTGCCATGTCCCTTGCGGATACCGCTGATTTCGGGATTCTGCGCCTCATTGTCAACGACACGGCCAGCGCCAAGCAGATCTTAAAAGAGAACGGCTTCACTGTGGGCACCACGGAGGTCCTTGTTGCTGAGGTTCAGGATAAACCGGGCGGCCTTGCCAAGGTTCTGCAGATCATCAAAGAGAGTGAGCTTAATATCGAATACATGTACGCCTTCACCCAGAAGAGCGGTGACACCGGTCTGATCATCTTTCGTTTTGATGAACTGGATAAGGCCATCAACATCTTGATGAAAGCGGGTGTTCGTCTATTGTCCGGCGATGAAGTTTACTCAATTTAGTTTTTTTGTAGTTGCAGGGGGAGAGAAATCACAAGCGTCTGCTGGCGATTTCTGACTTACAAATAGGCAAAAGAACCAGTTTGCCGACTCAATTCGTGGAGAAAGAGTTATGAAAAGTTTTATGAAAAATGTATTGGCCATGTTGGCGTGTTCAGGGCTTGCCCTCACCATGCTTGCGGGTTGTTCTGCACCGGACGAAACAAAAAAAGAAGAAGTCAAACAAGCGATCAAGGTTGGCGCCATCCTTGCTGAAACAGGCGGCGCGTCGTTCCTGGGCGGGCCGGAAGCCCGTTCCATGCGGATGATGGTGGAACAGATCAATGCGGCTGGCGGCGTGAACGGCCAACCCATTGAACTCATTATAAAAGATTCCGCCGCATCCCCGGACAAGGCCATTTCCTTTGCCAAGCAGCTCATCGAAGAAGAGCAGGTGCTTGCCATTCTCGGACCCTCCACCTCCGGCGAGTCCATGCAGCTTAAATCCATCTGCGAGCAAGCTGAAACCATTCTGATCTCCTGCGGCGCTGCTGAGGTGATTGTCAACCCGGTTGCCAAATGGGTTTTCAAAACACCGCAGACGGATTCCTTTGCCGCCATGCACATCTTTGCGGAAATGAACAAGATGGGCATCGACAAGATTGCCGTTCTTTCCGGCAACACAGGTTTTGGCAAGGCTGGTCGCGGCCAGCTGCAGAAAATTGCCCCGGATTTCAAGATCACCATCCTCGAAGACGAGGTGTACGACAAGAAATCCACCGACCTTTCTGCGGTGGTTGCGAAGATCAATGCCAACAAAGACGTACAGGCAGTGATCAACTGGTCCATCGTTCCGGCCCAGGCCATCGTTGCCAAGAACATGCGTCAGGCCGGCATGACCATCCCCCTCTTCCAGTCCCATGGTTTTGGTAATGTGAAGTACATCGAGGCGGCGGGCGAGGCGGCAGAAGGCATCATCTTCCCTTCCGGCCGTCTTCTCGCGGCAGATATCCTGGCGGATGACAATGTCCAAAAGGCAACCCTGGTTAAATACATCGCGGACTATGAGTCCAAGTATGCGCCGGAGCAGGCCTCAACCTTCGGCGGTCACGGTTTTGATGCGATAATGATCCTGGCCAAGGCGATTGAAAACGCCGGTTCCAGCGACAAGGCCAAGGTCCGTGACGCCATTGAAAACCTGCAGGGATTCCCTGGCACAGGCGGTGTATTCAACTTCTCCGCCACAGATCATAACGGTCTTGCCATGGACGCCTTTGTCATGATGACGGTTAAAGATGGCAAGTTTGTTCTGTACCATCAATAAAAAGGTATAAGGTACAAGGTACAAGGATTTCCCCCTTGCACCTTGTACCTTTCACTTTTCACCAATGACCAATGACCAATGACCCTCGAACTTTTCACCCAATACCTCTTTGCCGGCATCACCTACGGCATTATCTACGCCATTGTTGCGATTGGGTTCAATATTATCTACAACACCACGGGCATCATCAACTTTGCCCAGGGTGAATTTGTCATGCTGGGAGGGATGATTGCCATTTCCCTGAACGGCCTCGTTCCCCTGCCCGTCGCCATCACCATTGCCGTCATCCTCACCATGCTGATCGGCGGCCTGATTGAAATTATTTTTATCCGCTGGCTCAGATCGCCCTCTGTTCTGCGCTTGATCATCATCACCATCGGGCTCTCCATTCTTATCCGGGAAATCGCCCTGCACATCTGGGGCGATACGGTACGCGCCCTGCCCTATTTCACCGGTAATGTCATCAGTTCGCTGAATATCCTCGGGGCCCATATTTCCCCCCAGGTGCTCTGGGTCATCGGTGTATGTTCGGTGATGGTTGTCCTCCTCAGCCTTTTTTTCCATTTCACCTCCCTCGGCAAGGAGATGCAGGCCTGTGCCTCCAACCGTATTGCCGCCACCCTGTGCGGGATCAATGCCAAGAATATGGTGACCTTCTCCTTTATGCTCAGTGCGGCCATTGGCGCCTTGGCAGGCTGTGTGGTGTCACCCATTACCTCCAGTCAGTACGACATGGGGACGGGTCTGGCCATAAAGGGGTTTACCGTGGCTGTACTCGGCGGCCTGGGCAACTCCATGGCGGCGGTGGTGGCCGGCATCTTACTTGGCATTCTCGAAGCCTTCTCCATTGCCATAGGCTTCCCACTGGCCTTTCAGGATGCCATTTCCATTTCCATCCTCCTGGTTATTCTGTTCATTCGTCCAAACGGTCTGTTCGGGAGTGCGGTAAGCGCCGGCTTAAAGGATTTTTAGAATGATTTATCTCATCTTCCACGCCGCAACGCTCAACATCCGATTGCAACTGCCTAGCCGGCCGGACCAATGGGAGGCGCACCATGGCCTTTAAGAAACATCTCCCCATTGCGGGACTGGCCCTCGCCCTCATCGGGGTGCAGCTCATTACCGTTGCCACGGGCTCGACCTATTATCTGACCCAGCTCACCATGGTTTCCTACCTTGGCCTCCTCATTATTGGCCTATGCCTGGTCATGGGGTATGCGGGACAAATTTCCCTGGGCCATGCCGGCTTCTTCGGCATTGGCGGGTACACCTCGGCGGCCCTCACCACCCTTAACCTCTCCCAGGCGTTCTCAGCTGGTGACCCGATGGTGCTGGCCCTGGAGAAACTCGGGTTTCTCATCCATAGCCAAAATATCTATGGCGAAACCCTGCTCTATGTGCACCCGTGGGCGGCCTGTGTGGCGGCCATCGTCGCCACCACCCTCATTGCCTTCGGCATCGGCATCCCGGTGCTGAAATTGAAAGGCCATTATCTTGCCATGGCGACCCTCGGATTCGGCATCATCATCTACCGCATTGTCCTGGCCGTGGAGATCTTTGGTGAGGCGGACGGCATCTCCGATGTGCCGCCGTTTCCCCTTATCGGCAACATGGCCATCACCGGGGATCTGGATCAGCGGGTCGCCAATTATTATATTGGCGCCGTTGTGCTGCTGATCGGCATGATCCTCCTGCAGAACCTGATCCATTCCCGGGTTGGCCGTGCCCTCACCGCCATCCATGGTGCTGAAGACGCCGCTGACGCCATGGGCGTGAACACCTCACGGTATAAATTATACACCTTTGTCGTCAGTGCTGTTTTTGCCTCACTGGCCGGTGTCTTTCTCACCCACTACACCGGCGGCATCAGCCCGTCTGATGCCGGGGTGATGAAATCCGTACGCTTTGTTGCCATCGTCGCCATTGGCGGCATGGCAAGTTTATGGGGGGCCTTGTCCATCGGTCTGATCCTGAATTTCATGTCGCTGCGCGGCTTCTTTGGCTCCTATGACGACGCCGTCTTCGGCACCATCCTCATTGTCATCATGCTCTTCGCACCGGATGGAATCCTGCGCCTCCCCTTCCTGCAAAAACTCATGCATCGCCAAGGAGATGAGTCATGACACTCCTGCAAATCGATGCAATCGATAAACGGTTCGGGGGACTCCACGCCGTAAACCACGTCTCCTTCGGGGTCGAAGAGGGTGCGATCAAGGCCGTCATCGGGCCCAATGGGGCAGGAAAAACCACCCTGTTCAATCTCATCTCCGGGGCGCTGCCCATGGATTCCGGCTCGGTCACATTTCAGGACAGACCCATCTCCGGGCTCAGACCGTACCAGATTGCCCGCTGCGGCATGGCGCGCACCTTCCAGAACATCAAGATGTTCCACGGCATGACCGCCCTTGAGAACGTCAAGGTCGGCATGCACCCGCGGACCAGGGCGGGATTCTGGGCCGGGATGCTGAATCTGCCCTGGACCTGGGCGGAGGAACGGCAGATCCATGACCGTTCCATGGAACTCCTCCACCTCCTTGAGATTGATGAATTTGCCCATATTGAGGCCACCAGCCTCGCCTTCGGTCAACAGCGGGCCGTTGAATTTGCCAGGGCCCTGGCCTCGGAACCGAAAATCCTGCTCCTGGATGAGCCGGCCGCGGGGTTAAATATTTATGAGACGGCCGAGGTGGCACGACTGATCACCAAGATCCAGTCCCAGGGCATTACGGTCCTGCTGGTGGAACATGACATGAGTCTGGTCATGGATATCTCCGATGAGATTGTCGTCCTCAGCTTCGGGGAGAAAATAGCCGAAGGCACCCCCAGCGAAATTCAGCACAATGAAGATGTGATAAAGATCTACCTTGGCGAGTGATTTTTTTTAATCAATCTGGCAGTACAAAGAAGAATCGCCCATCATTATTACTTGCAGTACACATTGATACAGACCTATGCTCCAGATAAAAAATCTCCAGGCCGGATACGGCAAGATCAAGGTTCTCAAAAAGATATCCATGCATGTCAATGGAGGGGAAATCGTGACCTTGATCGGTGCCAATGGCGCTGGCAAGACCACCCTCCTCTACACCATTGCCGGGATGATTAAAAAGACAGGGGGGGAGATCCTGCTGTTTGATGCGGACACCGCCAAGCTGCCTCCCCAGGACATTGTCAAATCAGGCTGCTGCCTCGTACCTGAAGGACGGCAGGTCTTCGCCACCATGAGCGTGGAAGACAATCTCTACCTGGGCGGCTATGTGAAGTATAAACGGGAGAAGAACTATAACCGGAACCGCGAGCTGCAGGCGGTTTATGATATTTTTCCGGTCCTTGCCGAGCGGAAGGATCAATTTGCCGGCACCCTGTCCGGCGGGGAACAGCAGATGCTGGCCATGGGCCGGGCCCTCATGGGCGGCCCCAAACTCATCATGATGGATGAACCCTCCACCGGCCTTGCCCCCCTCATTGTCAAAGATATATTCAACATTATTATTCAGCTGCGTGAGGCCGGCAACACCGTGCTCCTCATTGAACAAAATGCCAAGGCCGCATTGGGTATTGCCGACCGTGGCTATGTTATGGAAACAGGGAAAATCATCATCCAGGGCCCTGCCGATGATCTGCTGGCAAACAATGATGTGCAACGGGCCTATTTAGGGCGAGATGTGGATGATATCGATGCGAGTTGTGAAATATAAATATTGATAGAACCACGGATGGACACGGATACACCCGGATTCTTTTCATCTATGTCCATCCGTGGTTTAAAAAAATAAAGACAGGCAACGATTATGAATTACTGGGAAAAAGATAAAGAATGTATGGAACGGCCGGCCCTTGAGCAGCTGCAGCTTGAACGGTTACAGGCCACGGTGAATCGCGTGACCACCCATGTCCCTTTTTACCGCAAGAAATTCAAGGACATGGGTCTTGATCCTGAAGGGGTTGATGGTTTGAGCGACATCACCTCCCTGCCCTTCACCACCAAGGATGACCTGCGCAACAATTACCCATACGGACTCTTTGCCGTACCGCTGCGGGACATTGTCCGCGTCCACGCCTCATCCGGCACCACCGGCATGGCGACCGTTGTGGGGTATACCAGAAACGATCTGGACACCTGGTCCTCCATGGTGGCGCGTATCCTCACCGCCGCCGGGGTGACCCACGACGACGTGGTGCAGATCGCCTTTGGGTACGGCATGTTCACCGGCGGTTTCGGGCTCCATTACGGGGCTGAAAAAATCGGCGCTTCGGTGATTCCCATTTCCTCCGGCAATACCAAACGGCAGATCCAGATTATGCAGGATTTCCGCACCACCGCCATGGTCTGCACCCCGAGCTACGCCCTGGTCCTTGCCGATGCCATGGCAAAAATGGATATCAATGTCAACAGCCTGTCCCTCAAATTCGGCCTCTTTGGCGGTGAGCCCTGGTCCGAGGCGATGCGGAATGAGATTCAGGATAAACTGCATATTATCGCCACTGACAACTATGGATTGAGTGAAGTGATGGGGCCCGGCGTGGCCGGAGAATGCA
>JBFFNY010000083.1:0-6990 GCA_041562955.1 Desulfurivibrionaceae bacterium
GATACCGATTTTCTTCTTACGACGTTGCGCTGTCTTAAGAACCATACGGATCATATCTTTAACAGATTCATCACGTTCATCTGCAATACCGGCAATCAAACCGGAATCACGATCCAAACCATAGGTGAGCTGGGTCAGGTCGTTGGAGCCGATGGAAAAACCATCAAAGATATCAGCAAAGGCATCAGCAGAGATGACGTTACTTGGGATCTCACACATGACGTAGAGTTCCAAGCCGTTCTCGCCCTGAACCAGGCCGCAATCTCTCATCACCTCGATGACTTTTTTGCCTTCTTCAGGGGTACGGCAGAAAGGCACCATCAGTTTAATATTGTTCAACCCCATGTCATTTCTGGCCTTCTTCAACCCTTCACATTCCAGTTCAAAGGCTGGTCTGTATTTCGGATCGTAATAACGTGAAGCTCCACGCCAGCCAATCATTGGATTTTCTTCTTCAGGCTCGTAGAATTTACCACCGACGAGATTGGCATATTCATTACTCTTGAAATCTGAGAGACGAACAATAACATCCTTGGGATAGAAGGCTGCCGCAATACGACCAACACCCTCAGCAACTTTGTCCACAAAGAATTGTTTTTTATCAGCATATGCCGCAGTTTTTGCATCAATGAGTTTTACCACAGCCTGCTTTGCCGGATCACTGGACGCTTTCAACTCTTCATAATTCATGAGAGCCAAGGGGTGAATACCGATGTGGGAATTGATGATGAATTCCTCACGGGCAAGACCAACGCCGTCGTTCGGAATCTGGCATTCAGTAAATGCCTTTTCCGGAATGGCAAGGTTCATCATAATCTTGGTCTTGGTTGCAGGAACATCGCCAAGGTCAAGGGTCTCAATTTCAAAATCGAGAATACCGTCATAAACATAACCCGTTTCACCTTCAGCGGAAGAAACCGTAATGTCCTGACCATTTTTAATCAGCTTGTCACCATTTTCTGTACCAATAACACAGGGGATACCGAGTTCACGGGAAATAATTGCCGCATGACAGGTTCGTCCACCACGGTTCGTTACAATGGCACCGGCGATCTTCATGATTGGTTCCCAATCCGGATCTGTCATGTCGGTGACGAGAACCTCACCCTTCTTAAAGGTATGAATTTCAGAGGCGTCCGCCAGGACATGGGCCTTGCCTTGGCCGATTTTGGAACCTACGGCGAGACCTTCAACAACCACAGTACCCGGCTCTTTCAACTTGAAGGTTTCCATAACAGATTTATTTGCCTGGGAATGAACCGTTTCTGGGCGGGCCTGAACGATGAATAATTCACCGGTACCGACCTTAACTCCGTCACCATCCTTAGCCCACTCAATATCCATGCCCTTGCCATAATGGTCTTCAATAATACAGGCCCATTTTGCAAGTTGGAGAATTTCATCATCAGTAATGACGTAACACTCACGCTCTTCTTTGGTGGTGGCAATATTGATAACCGGCTCAGAAGTCGAAGGATCATTATCATAGATCATCTTAATTTCTTTTGTTCCAACCGTCTTACCGACAATAGGACGCTTGCCTTCCTTCAAGGTCGGTTTGAAGACATAATACTCATCGGGATTAACCGCACCCTGAACCACATTTTCACCGAGACCCCAAGCACCGGTAATAAATACAGCATCTTCGAAACCAGACTCGGTATCGATGGAAAATAAAACACCGGAGGAGGCGGAATCGGAGCGAACCATTTTCTGGATCGTAATGGAGAGATACACGTCGAACTGACCATACCCCTGATGTTGGCGGTAGGAAATAGCGCGATTGGTGAACAAGGAGGCAAAACAATTACGACAATTCTGAATGATCGCTTCATAGCCGTGAATATTCAGATAGGTTTCCTGTTGCCCAGCGAAAGAGGCATCAGGGAGATCTTCAGCAGTGGCAGAGGAGCGTACGGCAACGTCGACATTCACGCCATACTTGTCTTCCATTTTCTTATAGGCTTCAATAATGGCATCACGAAGTTCACTCGGGAACTCTGCAGTGCGGATAATATTCCGTACCTTTTCTCCGCGCTCTCTGAGGTTATGCATATCTTCAGTGTCAAGATCGGCCAATACGTCGCGAATAGCCTGCTCAACACCGGCTTTTTCGAGAAGATAACGATAGGCGTATGCAGTAATGGCAAAGCCATAAGGCACGGAAACGCCCTTTTCGGTCAAATGTTGGTACATCTCACCAAGGGAAGCGTTTTTTCCACCAACCAGTGGAACATCTTCAATACCGATATCGTCAAACCAGAGGATAAAAGCTTCGTCGTGTTTCTCTGCCATGTGTAACTCCTAGAAGGTCATTAATATGTTTACAGGAATAGAATCTTTAGGAACTACCTAATTGTTCTATTATTTATGAATTAAAAATCACATTGATCGACTCTTTTTAGTGAAAATGAAAAAAGATGTGATTTTCTTGTGTAAGCCCTTATTCATATAGCTAATCTTGGTTTTCAGGTCAACCAAAACCTTATATTTCGAGCCCCTTTTTCTCTTAACCACGGCCTATCAACAAAATAATGCGGCTACACATCTATAAATTACCGTATATCAAGAAGTTGTACGGTAAGATGATATCATGTTCCCTTTAAATTTTTACAAAAAAATTGCACGTAGTTTTACCAGCAGGACCTGTTTTGGCTCGGACAGCACTTTCCCTTTTAGATTCAAGACATTACAACCAATGAACGACGTATTTTTTAAATACAAAAGAGTAGACACCAAGATCCCTTTTTAGATACGCTTAAAAAGTAATATTTTTTATATTCACTCAACTTAACAAAAGAAACCTATGAACCTTACCCTTCTGCAGGAAAAAATTTCTCGAGTGATCGCCTCCCCTCAGCTGGAAAATAATTATTTTGTTTTGGTTCACGATATTCTTGCTCTGCGAAAAAAGTATGAAAAAAACAGTCTTGAATATGAGCAACTCAACAGCTCTCTATCTCAGGTGTACGCGTGTATTGAAGATGAGATAAAAACCAATAAGGAATGCCCGGCAGTACCGGTTAAATTCGGGACAAGCGGCTGGCGGGGTATTATTGGCAAAGATATAACCCAGCATGCTGTACAAATTGTTACCTTGGCTATTGTTAAAATGTACGAAGACTTGAATCACGCAGCACGCCTTGCCGCGGATCTTGGAGTGAACTCGTTGCACGAAGCCCAGGAACGGGGAGCAGTTATCGGCTATGATAATCGTTTCGGCGGGGAGCTTTTTGCAGAAACCGTCACGGAGACGTTAACCAGTAAAGGGTTCACTGTCTATTCTGCCGGAGAAGCCACCACCGGTACTCTTTCGGCAGCCGTTCTTGGCCTGAATGCAGCTTTTTCAATCAATTTAACTCCAAGTCATAATCCCTTGGAGTATGCGGGCTTCAAGTTCAATGCCAGTGATGGCGGACCCGCCTCGACATCTGTAACGGAACAGATCACCTTAAATTGCCATGAGTTATTTGTTGAAAACAGATCACAGGTCTTTTCAGGGAAGAGTCATTGCGTGAAACCCTGTGATTCCCTGGGCTTATGGCACGATCTTGTTGTACAAAACAGGTCTGTACACGGCATCAACCCTGAAAAAATTCTTGCATGTCTCGCGGAACGGGACGATTTTTTCCTGGCTGTCGATTGTGTTCATGGTGCTACCCGGGTCCATATGACACGTCTCCTGGCAGGCTTACGTCAGGATCAGCATATGGTTATTCGTAATAATGCGGATGTCACCTTTGGCGGTGTCGCTCCTGAGCCGTCATCAGAAAATCTTCAAGGCCTCACTGAACTCTTGGCCCATCGTCCGGAAAGATTGAAACTTGGGGTTATATTTGATCCTGATGGTGATCGGGTTCGCTTCACGGACGGCACTACTGAAATCAATATGAATTTTTTTGGGCCAATGGCCTATCATTTCCTCCACGAAAAACATCATAGACCAGGTCTTGTCGCTAAATCAGTGGCCACGAGTAACCTGGCCAATAAACTTGCCAGTGACTTCAACGAAGATGTGTTTGAACCGCGGGTGGGGTTTAAAGAGTTCAAGCCTGTTGTCAGTTCTGCCCTCGTCTGCTTTGAAGAATCAGACGGGATAACCATCATAGGCCACACCCCGGAAAAAGATGGGTATATCGGTCTGTTTCTGGCCCTGGCCATGACAGAGGAAACCGATGTGCCACTTGGCGAATATTATCGGCAGATCACAACCCAATACGGCGCATTCTTCCCCGAGAAAGATAGTGTGACCGTAAGTGAAAAAGGAGAACTCCTTCTTGAGAAATTATCGGCCCTGAACAAGTATCAACAAGGGGATGTCATCGAGGTCGGCGGGCAGAAAAAAGAAATCATTGCCGCCATAACCATTGACGGGATCAAGCTTGTTTTTGATGATCAGAGCTGGCTGCTGATTCGTCCCTCCGGGACAGAGCCGAAGGTACGCTTCTATGTGGAATCTCGAACTGAAGAAGGAAAGAATGACCTCTTTGCCACAGCCAAGAGGTTGCTTGAGGGGATCGGCCTGTTGTAACGGGTGGTGCCGGTTAGCGGATGTTGATGCTGTCTAAACCGGCAGTTGCACCTGTTATGGCTTTTCAGTTGTTTACCCTGGCAACACAGGATTCGATACGATCGATCAACGTATCAAGTTCTGGTTTAGTGACCTGATCATCCGCACCCACCGACTCCCCTTTTTTCCGCAGGGCGTCATTGATCATGGAAGAAAAGAGAATGACCGGTATCTTATCATAGGCTGGGTTCTTTTTAATCAGCATGCAAAGATGATGTCCATCCATTCGCGGCATCTCAATATCACTGATGATCGCCAGCACCTTTTTATCCAGTTCCCCGGACTCACGTAACCCCTCAAGATACTCCCAGGCCGCTTGGCCATCAGAGTGGGCATTCACCTTGAAACCTGCTTTTTTCAATGTGCTTGAAACCTGCATCAGGATTACCCGGGAGTCATCGACAATCACAACGTGTTTGGCATATTTATTCTGAATCAGAGCCGATTCTTCCTCAGTCTTCTCCATCCGCATCACCATGGAGGGGTCAATGGCCGAGGTGATGCGTTCAAAATCAATCATCTGAATGGTCTGGTTGTCCATCAGGCAAATACCCGTAATAGAGGCATTATTGGCAATCAAGTCCGGTGGAGGTTCAATTTGTTTCCACGAAACGCGGTACACCTTGTCAACACCATGGGTAATAAACCCGAAGGCCTTACCATTAAGTTCGGCAACAATGACAACCCATTTCCGCATGGCGTCTTCAGACGTGTCAATTTTATAGTCGAAATAGGCAGCCGTATCAATTAACGGAATTGTTTTATTCCGGAGCAGGAACACACCCTGAACACAGCTTGGGCTGTTGATAACCTCTGTAACGGTCTCAGGCATGGCAACAAGCTCACGCACCTTGGCGGCGTTGATACCAAAGGCATTTCGAACTTTCTCCCCAGTAACGGGGTCTATAAATTCAAGGTAGAAGGTAATGACCTCGAGTTCATTCGTCCCAACCTCTATAAGTATATTATGTTTCGTATTGGCCATGCTCATAACGCGACTCCTTCAAGAGTGATAAACTGTAAAATTATAGTAGGTTAATCTCAGCATATTCAATGCGTAAAAAGCAAGAGAAAGAAGTTTATCTTCGCGGAAGATGGCAAAACCGATATCGTGTTAAACTATTTGCATAGCAGAGACAGCCAGGTCGCGGCAAACAAAGACACAGAAATCATGCCGTTCATGGTGAAAAATGAAACTTGAATATGAGACAAATCATCCGGGTTGACGATGTAATGCTGATAAAACAAGGCGCATCCGGCACAGAGTACGCCAATGAAGTAATAGATGTTCAACTCACAATAGATGCCGGTGACGGCAAAAAGGCAAAAGGCGAAAAAATGAAAAACTTGCGCCAAGCGAAAACCCCTCTTCCGACCAAACCGGGCGGGCATGGAATGTAACCCTGCTTCACGATCAAATTCAGCATCAAGACAGGCGTAAACGATATCGAAACCGGTGACCCAGAAGAGAACCGCCAGGGATAACATCCAGGGATAGCCGTGCAGACTTCCTGTCACCGCGACAAAGCCGCCCAGTGGGGAAAACCCCAGGGCCATTCCGAGGACAATATGACAGAGCCAGGTGAATCGTTTGGTGTAGGAATAAAAAAGGGTCAGGGCGAGTGCAACCGGGGCCAGCTGCATGGTGAGAAGGTTGAGATTATAGCAGGCCAGAAAGAAGAGCAGGCCTGAAACAAGGATGAAAATCCACGCCTCAATCATTTTAATTGATCCTGCGGGCAGGGCTCTTTCTGCTGTGCGGGGATTTGCTCCGTCAAATCGGGCATCAACAATGCGGTTGAACCCCATGGCACAGGTGCGTGCACCGACCATGGCCAGAATGACCCAGAGAAAAATCTGCAGTTCCGGGACCCCGCCGGCACCAAGCCATGCCCCCATTAAGGCAAAGGGCAGCGCAAACACAGTGAGCTTAAATTTGATCATCTCAAGGAGTATGAATAGTTTCTGGAACATTTCAGTGACCTTGCCAACGTGTGTAAGAAACTTCCAGACCCAATAGTTCCAGCAACCGGGCTGAATAATTACGAGCCATGTCAGTTATGGTTTCCGGTATTTGATACATGGATGGCATGGCCGGACAGATAATCGCTCCGGCATCATGGGCTGTGAGCATATTCTGGATATGGGTCCGGTTCAGCGGCGTTTCCCGCACCGATAAGATGAGGGGGCGCCGTTCCTTCAGCATCACATCCGCTGCGCGGTGAATGAGATTCTGTGACAGACCTGAAGCAATGGCGCCGAGGGTGCCCATGGTACACGGCACCACCACCATCCCGTCAAATCCGGCGGAACCGGAGGCCATGGGGGCTGTGAACTGTTTGATTCCCCAGAATGTTACATCTGCAAATGCTTCTTTGGTCATATCAAGCTCAAGCTGCAGGACCTGTTCCCCTGCCTCA
>JBFFNY010000084.1:0-6969 GCA_041562955.1 Desulfurivibrionaceae bacterium
CATATTGAAGAAGCGGGAATTCACTCCGGTGATTCAGCCTGCGTTCTTCCGCCCCATGGCTTAAAACCTGAGATGATTGAAGAGATAAAAGAAGCAACTCGGGCCATGGCCAAGGAACTTGGGGTTATCGGCCTCATGAATGTCCAGTATGCCATCAAGGCGGACGATCTCTACATCATTGAAGTCAATCCACGTGCATCACGTACGGTGCCGTTTATCTCAAAGGCCACCGGTGTGGAGCTTGCAAAGCTGGCGACCAAGGTCATGACCGGCTCGACACTCATCGAACTTGGCTTCACCACCGAGGTTGAAGTAAAACATTGGGCCGTCAAAGAGGCCGTTTTCCCGTTTGATCGTTTTGACAATGTCGACACCCTGCTTGGGCCGGAGATGAAATCCACTGGCGAGGTCATGGGTATTGACGACTCCCTGGGACTTGCCTTTGCCAAATCTCAATATGCAGCCGGGCAGCCGGTTCCCTTATCAGGAACCGTACTCATTTCAGTACGTGACACCGATAAGGACGCCATTCTCCCTGTGGCTCAGGAGTTGACCGAACTTGGTTTTACCATCACGGGCACCAAGGGCACGGCCGCCTTTTTAAATGAAAATAACATCAGTTGCGAAAAGGTGTATAAAATTTCTGAAGGTCGTCCTCATATCATGGATAAGATCCAGGACAAGGGGATCCAGTGGATCATTAACACCTCCATGGGCACAAGAACCAAGGATGATTCTTTTACCATCCGTCGTTCAGCCTTAAATTTCCACCTGCCTTATACGACAACGATTGCCGGTGCTATCTCCATGAGTATGGCCATTGCCACCCTCAAGCAACAAGACACCGAAGTAAAGTCGATCCAGGAATATTTCTTGGATTAAGAAGTGATAAAAGTTCCCTTTCATTTCAGAATGAAGGGGAACTTTTATCAACGCTGTACGTCATTCAAAAGACAATTCCTAATAATTGTTTGCATTCCTAGTCAATGATGATTAACTTTCTTGACTGTATCTATTTAAGGACACTGTTAACTTCCTGTTATTTCAAAAGGTAAAGGAGCACCCGTTGAACAATTTCTATAAAAATTTATCCATGTGGCTGATTATTCTTGTTGCCATGGCTCTGTTGTTTCAAACATTTAACAATCAACAACAACAGGTTAAAAAACTGAGTTATTCTGATTTCCTTGCGGATGTCGAATCAGGCAAGATTGTCACGGTTACCTCCCAGGGTGACAAGGTCACAGGGCAAACCGGCGGTGTCGACTTTGAAACCGTTATTCCCTTTATGGATAATGATCTCTGGACCATATTGCGTGAATCCGGTGCTGAAATAACAGTCAAGCAAATTGAAAAAGAGCCCTGGTATGTGATGATTCTGCCCAACCTCATCCCCCTGCTTTTTCTTGTCGGAATCTGGATCTATTTCATGAAACAGATGCAGATGGGTGGCGGCAAGGCCATGAGTTTTGGCAAATCAAAACACCGTTTAATGGATGGTGAAGAGACCAAGGTCACCTTTGATGATGTTGCAGGTATTGAAGAGGCCAAAGCAGAACTTACCGAAATTGTTGAATTTCTCAAAGAACCGAAAAAGTTCACGAAGCTTGGCGGACGAATTCCGAAAGGAGTCATGCTCGCTGGTGCCCCTGGTACGGGTAAAACCCTGCTGGCAAAAGCCATTGCCGGTGAGGCACAGGTTCCTTTTTTCTCCATATCCGGTTCAGATTTTGTTGAAATGTTCGTCGGCGTCGGCGCCTCACGTGTTCGTGATCTGTTTGCCCAAGGAAAAAAGAATGCCCCGTGTATCATCTTTATTGATGAGATCGATGCTGTCGGCCGCCACCGTGGAGCAGGTTTAGGCGGCGGACATGATGAACGTGAACAAACCCTGAATCAACTCTTGGTTGAGATGGATGGTTTTGAAGATAATGACGGTGTCATTCTCATTGCCGCTACAAACCGACCAGATGTGCTTGACCCTGCCTTACTCCGCCCTGGTCGTTTTGACCGGCAGATTATTGTTCCCCTGCCTGATGTCCGGGGCCGGGAAAAGATCCTTCAGGTTCATGGAAAGAAACTTCCCCTTGCCCCTGATGTTGACTGGGCAGTTATTGCGCGGGGAACTCCAGGGTTTTCAGGTGCAGACTTAGAAAATCTTGCCAATGAAGCAGCCCTTCTTGCAGCCCGTGAGTCCATGGACAAAGTTGACATGTCCTGCCTGGAAAAGGCGAAAGATAAAGTAATGATGGGTGCAGAACGACGCTCCATGATCATTACGGAAAAAGAAAAGGAAGTCACGGCTTACCATGAAGCAGGTCACGCCCTTATTGCCAAATTACTGCCCGGCACAGATCCTGTTCACAAGGTCACTATCATTCCGCGCGGTCGCGCCCTCGGTGTCACCATGCAGTTACCTACGGAAGAAAAATATTCTCACTCCAAGTCCTTCTTAATCAATAACATTCACATCTTACTTGGCGGTCGTGTGGCGGAAAAACTCACCTTTGATGAAACCACCACAGGTTCAGGCAATGACATTGAGCGAGCTACAGATTTGGCTCGAAAAATGGTATGTGAATGGGGAATGAGTGATGAACTCGGCCCCCTCTCCTATGGCAAGAAAGAGGAACAGATTTTTCTCGGGAGAGAGATCTCTCAGCATAAGGACTATAGTGAGGCAACAGCTGTTCTCATCGATCAAGCCGTTAAGAAAATGATCGTCGATGCCAATGACCAGGTCATATCCCTTCTCACAGAACATGCCGCGACCTTAAAGGAAATGGCGCTTCTGCTTCTGGAGAAAGAGACTATTGATGCCACTGATATCCGTACGATTCTCGAGAATAACGGCATCACAGACCACGCCCCGAAGCCTGAGGTCATATCAAATCCTGCACCTGTGGCACCTGCTGCATCCCAGGAAGAGCAGAGCGCTGAGCCTGCTGCCCCTGAAGCCCCGCAACCTAAAGCCGATGACGCACCTGAGACCTCACCAGATTCTCCGTGATTATCAAAACAGCAAACCATGACCTGAACCTTGATTCAAGGGTTCATGTCATGGGTATTCTTAATCTTACCCCGGACTCTTTTTCAGACGGCGGGCGATTCACGTCATCCCGGCAGCTTGTGCAGGATGCCACTGAAATGGTTCATGCCGGGGTTGATATTCTTGATCTTGGCGGCGAATCAAGTCGGCCCTTTGCCAAGCCGGTCTCACTCGAAGAAGAATTACAACGTGTTATCCCTGCGATTCAAGCTATTCGCAGGGTCCACACCACGCCCATCTCCATCGATACCACCAAGGCTGAAGTGGCTCGGCAGGCCCTCGATGCAGGAGCTGATATGATCAATGATATCAGCGGGCTCCGTTGTGACCCTGAAATGATCCCCCTGGCGGTGGCCCGCAACGTTCCAGTCATTATCATGCATATGCAAGGAACCCCCGGCACTATGCAGGAGAATCCTGCATACGTAAATGTCGTAGAAGATATAAAACAGGACCTGCAGACCTGGTTGCAATCGGCTTTCGCTCAAGGACTTCTGCCACACCAGGTTATTCTTGACCCCGGTATAGGCTTTGGCAAGACCCTTGACCATAACCTCTCCATATTAAAACATCTGGAATCATTCCAAGAACTGGGCTACCCCGTTCTCCTTGGCCACTCACGCAAACGTTTTATCGGCACGCTGCTCGCCGAAGATGACCCCAAACAGCGTGATTTTGGTACGGCTGTCATCTCAGCACTCTGTGCCTCTGCAAAAGCCGTCGCTATTCTTCGCGTCCATGATGTACGCTCCACCGTTCAGGCAGTAAAGCTTGCAGAGGCGATCACTCTCGCTGTATAATTTTTTCTATATAGGTTGGCTTAGAGGTTTAGTCTGTAACGTTATCATCTCCTCTGGACACCTGCAGACGATCAACCCCTAATTGACATCAAATCCTTGAAAAACAAGATCCTTCGTTATCAAGCATATAACCGGAGTCGTAAGGTTAAAGCCATCAACTTTAACCCCACGACAGCTACACTTTTTTTCAAGGTCATTCCCTATTTACTCCACTGCAACTATCCTGACCTACCTGGTTATATTGATAACCCTGAGTGCAAATTTGGCATCTACCGTTTTTCGCCGGATGAAATAGTCGACGCGACACTGTTCCGCAAATATTTTCCGGAATCAACGGCACGATCCATCAAGACCCCATCGCCCTATCCCCGCAATCCCTACATTCATTCACTCAAGACAATCGGTTCCATCGGCACCATTGCCCAGGCGGCAAAATCAGACTGTGACTACTGGGTCTCAGTCCGCCATGAAGATCTTGGCCGTGAAGGCATACGGTTACTGGAAGAAAAATGCCGCCTTATTGAAACATGGGCCACTGGCCATGGCATTGAAGTCTATTTTTTCCTCATGGATATTGAACAGACCCGGGAGAACAGGTTTGAATCAAGTGCTGAAGAAGAATCAGCAGGATCCGCCCTTAAATTATTTTTAAAAGATGAACTCTTCCGCACCCATATCCTCGTTGCGGGGAAGATGCTGTTATGGTGGCTTATCCCACCGCGTCTCACGGATTCAGAGTACCGGAATTTTGTCAAGAAACTCCGTAACCACGGGTTAAGCAATGAAAACTACATTGATCTTGGTTACTTATCCGGCATTCCTAAGGCAGAGATCTTTGGAGCCTGCCTCTGGCAACTCAACAAGGCACTCGATTCGCCGTTCAAATCCGTTATCAAATTTGCCTACCTGGAGTTACTCCTCAGAAATAAAGAAGATACGCTACCGCTCTTTTCCTCAAAAATTCTCTGCAGAGTAACCTTTCCCGAGCTCCTGCCGCAAAGCGAAAAAGAGTTAGAGGTTACCGAAATCGACCCCTATCTCATGTTGGCCCGGGACATAATCGCCTTTTATCAAAACCAGACATCTGGAGCCAAAGAGGATGATCTGATCCGGGAGTGTTTATTTCTCAAGACCCTGGAGGGCATGCAGCATCAAGGAAGTCAAAAACATCAGCAAAAAATCATGGCCTTGATGCAGACGTGGGATCTCCTCCCAAAAAACCTGATTCATTTTATGCAGGTCAAAGAGTGGAACTACAGTGAACTGCTTGAGTCGGGAACCCAGGTTCACAACTATCTGCTTTCGACCTATAAGCGCCTGCGCTGGTTCTTCACCACCTTTGCTAAAGATACGGGACTCACGATTACCCAGAGGGATATCTCTATTCTCGGCAGAAAGCTCTTCACCTTTTATCAGTCCAAACCAGACAAGATTGAATACATCCGTTCACTTTCAAGGGACATCATGCTCCAGCAGGATATAACCTTCCATATAACGCGTTATGAAGGTGTCGTTTATTTTTATGCCTTCCAGGGAGAGTTGTCATCGGAGGCCATTAAAACCAGTCAAAATTTGCAGATTCGCAGGGACACCGATCTGATCAGGCTTCTCGCCTGGCTCACGGTGAACGGCATCATTAATAAGTCAACAGACTTACATCTCACTAAAAACTCCATGAGAATCAGTTTATCTGAGATCCAGGCCGTCACCGACAAACTCTTTGAAAAATTTCCCCTCATCAAATTTTCCAAGATCCAGGCCGCTGTCCTCCTTGAAAAAGAAACTATTGTCCAATGTCTATGTATTGTCAATTTCCAGAAATATCCTGTCCGTGGAGAAAAAGAGCTCCACTCTGTTGTCATTTCCTTGAACAATTATGGTGAACATTTTATTCATCATTATACCACCGCAATCCAACTGAAAAATCATTTCAGACAACTTCTCGTCAAACATTTCGTCTCCAGGTGGAATAACAACTTGGAGGTTTATATCCCCCCCCAACCTGAACAGTTTTACATTGAAGACATGTTAAACAAATAAGGTTTCCTCGTTGACAATCAGCAATTCGCCATTATCGTTTATCACTCAATTCCTTATGTTCATTCTTTATTTAAAGTAAATAACCATACAGGAGAGACCATCATGACCCTGATCACCTTTTACCATTCCGCCCTCTGACCCCGGTGCCATATGACCAGTCGGGCACTGGCACGGCTCATCGATGATTTTCCCGACATCTCCATCCATAAGGTTGAATTACTCACCAATCCGGCCCGTTCTTTGAAGGCAGGGATTCGCTCCATTCCATCTCTGGTCGCCGATGACAAGTCTCTTAAAGGTATGTTCCTGAATGAAAAAAAGATCCGTCATTTTCTTGAATCTCTATGAGATAGCCCACCACCACTATTATCAAAGTTTTAGATGAAAATGAGCTGCCCCTTCCATAAAAAAGGGTTCCTCCCCGACTCAGGTTTAAAATAAAAAGACATAAAACATCATGATTTTGTAGCTTTTTTTAGTTTACTGAGTTATTTTCCGCGAGTTTGCCTGCGATTTGGCTAGATTTTTATTCATAATTCATGCAAAATGGTCTTTTCTTTATTTATTAAGCAAATTTGAATACACAACAACAACCCTAAACTCAGGAGCACTTATGTCTCGGAAAATGGTAACCATCGATGGTAACCAGGCATGTACCCACGTTGCCTATGCGACCAGCGAAGTCATCACAATTTACCCCATTACCCCTTCAACCTCCATGGCCGCTGAATCTGACGCCAAAGCTGCAGCTCACCAGGAAAACATCTGGGGCTCCCAGCCCGTTGTTACTCAGATGCAATCTGAGGGTGGTGTTGCTGGCTCCCTGCATGGATCTCTCGCCTCAGGTGCGCTTTGTACGACATTTACGGCATCCCAGGGTCTGCTCCTTCTGCTTCCCAACATGTATAAGATTGCCGGTGAGCTTACTCCTACCGTATTCCATATCACAGCTCGCTCCATCGCCTGTCAGGGTCTGTCCATTTTTGGTGACCATAGTGATATCAATGCCGCTCGTCAAACGGGTTGGGGTATGCTTTGTTCGAAAAACGTTCAGGAATGCCAGGACATGGCTCTTATTTC
>JBFFNY010000085.1:0-6966 GCA_041562955.1 Desulfurivibrionaceae bacterium
GGAAAAAATGAAACGGTATGGTGTCTCTAAGCCATCCTGAGGGATGGGTTCTTCTGCTCCTTTGTTCTGGTGGTATTTGACGTTGAAAAGCAAAAAAAAATCTATTCTGCTCCTGGCCTGTCTCTGTATGAGTTGTTGGGCGTCTGTTGTTTGGGCTGCAGAGCCAGAATTGGTTCTTTCGGCCGAGATGTTGCAGCAGAGGCAGGATGATTTATGGGATCAGGCTGCAGGTTATGCGCTGCAGGGGGATGAGCCGCAAGCCGCGTTGTATTTTAAGCATTACTGGAAAACCTACCCTGAAACAGATCGGGCAGAACAGGCGTTATGGCGCGCCGCTGAATTGTATAAAAGGGTGGCGGGTCGGCAGAACAACCCTGATTGGGTACGGGTTAAAGATTTATACCGCGCCCATACCATTGATTTCCCTAATGCTGCAAATCATGCTGATGCCTATTTTGAAGTGGCGTTCTGCTATTTTAATATGGGTTATTTCCGGGAGTCCTCCCATTATTATAGTCTCTTTCTGAAAGATTATCCCTCCCATCCTTCCCGTAATGAAGCATTGTTTATGCGGGCCAGAGCCTATTTGAAGATTGGCAACTATAAAAAAGGTTGGCAGGATTATGACTCGTTGAAACAGAGCGGGGTGGAACGGTATAAGCTCCTGGGTGATGCGGGTATTGGTCACATCCATTTTACCCAGGGACAGTGGCATGATGCCCTTGGTCTTTTCAAGCGGATACTCCGGGTTAAACCTGATTTTTATATTGATGATCCGGATATCCTTCACGATATGGGGCTTGCTGCCATTGAGGTCGGTGATGTGCATGATGGTCAGGAGTATCTGCTTCATTATATTAATATTGTTGACCGGGCCACGTTGTCACCCCAGGTTTATTTTGAGCTGGCAGAATCCTTTCTGGCGGTCGGCCGGGTTGAAGGGGCTCGGATGTTTTATGAGCGGGTTTTGGCAATCACCGAGAAAACGAAGAAAATTCATATTCTGAGTCAGTTTCGACTGGCTCAATATAAGGCTGCGAATCTTCAGAAGTTGTCGGAGAAGGAGCGGCAGGAGATTGTGAAAAAACGCGGCGATGTGCCGTTTCAGATTGTCCTGGATGAGTTGTACACGGATGTCCTTGCTCAGGATTCTCGCTATGATCTGTTCAAGCGGTATTGCCAGCGTGAGTCCTGGATACTGGCCTATGCCATGGGCAAGACGTATCTGCGTTATGATGCTCCGGAGGTGCGGAAGCAGGAGGTGACTCAGAAGTTGGGAGATATCCTCTTTGACCGATTCTCCACTCTTGCTCTCGATAAAAAGAATGGTGTCATTCAGTCCTTATATCAAGAGGAGTTTCCGGTTATTACTGAGTATAAACAGGCAAAGCTGTTAATTCTCATCGGCCGGACCTTTGAGGAGGACGGGTTGTATGATCAGGCCTCGGTTATCTATTATCGGGCCCTGGGACTTGAGCTCAGCGAGGTTGAGAAAAAGGATCTGTATTTCCGTCGGGCCCGGGTCTATCTCGATAATAATGACATCCCGGCCGCCCAACGGTTGTTGAAATATCTCAGGCGTATTTATCAGGGTAAATCTGGTATTGGTGATGTGAACATTCTCAGCGGGATGCTGCGTGAGAAGCAGAATCGCCGTGAAGACGCCTTGGAGTTTTATAAGATGGCAGTGGAGGCCTCAAGTGAATCCGGCAATCGAGCAAGGGCCGCCAGCCACTACCTGCGTCTCCTTTTTGATGTCGGTGATGTGAGCAAGGTTCCGGATCTGCTTGCGATGTTTCAGGAGAAGGATTGGCTTGAACCCGATAAGCTCCAGTACTGGTATGGTCATCTGGGGCAAGTGCAAGAGCAGCAGGGGCAGCTTCGTCTGGCCATGCAAACCTATAAACGGGCGCTGGCCGACGGTATGCCGGAAAAGTCCATTGAGGCGCAGCCTCTGCATTTATATCTTGCGGATCTCCTTGTTGCCGATGGTCTGGTGCAGGAATCCATGGATTATTATAGAAAGGCCGCTGCAGGCCAGAATGATGCCATTCGTCGTCTGGCTGAGACAAAAATGGCCCAGGCAAAAATAAAAGAATCAATGGCTGATGTTGAGCCGATGCTTCAGTAACTCGGAAAACCCTTGTCTAATTCCACCAAAATACTTGTTGTCGACAATGATCAGTCCATCAGGATTAACCTGTTTGAGATGCTGAGTCGTGAGCAGTTTCATGTCATGGCTGCGGAGAATGTCAGCACGGCCTTGGAGATGATTGCGGAAAACCCTCCCGATCTGGTGCTCACTGATTTAAAAATGGCAGACGGCTCCGGGCTTGATCTGCTCCGCAAGATTAAGGTCATGAACCCGTCTGTTCCCGTGATTCTCCTGACTGGGCATGCCTCTGTTGATACCGCGGTTGAGGCCATGCGGCTCGGGGCGGAGGATTATGTGCTGAAACCGGTGCACCAGGATGCAGTGTTTTATGCGGTCCGTCAGGCCTTGCAGTCGCGCAAGGTGGGTCAGGTTGCAAAGGCAATACGTTCCGTGCGCCAGAAATCCGGCATGAAGAAGGAAAAAAACATCGTGGGTAATTCTGAAAGCCTCAGGCGCGTGATGATTCGCGCCAAGACCGTTGCTTCAAGCAAGGCGACGGTCTTGATTTCTGGCGAATCCGGAACGGGTAAGGAAGTCTTTGCCCGATATATCCATGCAGAAAGTGACCGGGCTGCGGGGCCTTTTGTGGCCTTGAACTGCGCCGCCCTTCCTGAGGGGTTGCTGGAGAGTGAATTGTTCGGCCATGAAAAAGGCGCTTTTACCGGGGCGGTCGCGGCCAAGAAGGGGAAGTTTGAATTGGCCTCAGGCGGAACCATTCTGCTTGATGAAATCGGTGAGGTCCCCCTGCATCTGCAGGCCAAACTGCTGCGCGTTCTGCAGGAGGAAGAGGTGGATCGTCTGGGAGGGAGTGAACCTACACCGGTGGATGTGCATGTGGTGGCCAGCACGAACCGCAACCTCGAGGAAATGGTGGCGGAGGGTACATTCCGTCAGGATCTGTTTTATCGTTTAAACGTCATTCCCCTGGTGTTGCCCCCCTTACGTGAGCGTAAAACCGACATCCCCATTCTCGCGCACCATTTCCTGGTGAAATTTTCCGAGAGTTACGGCCGGGAAATAAAGGAGTTTTCAGCCCCGGTGCAGCGGGAATTCTTGAAGAATAAATGGCTTGGAAATGTGCGGGAAATGGAGAATGTCATTGAGCGGGCGGTGCTGCTCTCCCAGTCCGCAACGTATCAACTTGCAGATTTCTGGGATGATTTGCCTGAAAAAACAGAGGATGATGACGCCATGCCGGCCCAGGTGGATTGGCAGACGCCCCCTGTCCAGCCCGCCGATGTCCATGGTCCGGTGAATATCCATGCCGATGATGGTTCCCTGGTCTCACTGCGGGATGTTGAGCGTCAAATGATCCTACATGCCCTCCATAAAACTGACAATAATCGAACCCATGCGGCCAAGATGCTTGGTATATCGGTACGGACCCTGCGGAATAAATTGCATGAATACCGCAGTTTCGGGCTACTGGTGTAGTGTTTTTATTTATTGTGTAAGTTCATGCGGTTAAAGGTTTATGACCCGCATTCTGATCGTGGTTTTTCTTTCGAAAATCATCCTGTTTTCCTTGTTCCTCCTTCTGCTGCGCGCCCTGAGGATTAAGTGGCATGCTCTTTGCTGTATTTTCCGTGTAAGTAATTTTTTCCTGATTGGCCAGGGCAGAATGAACCGTAATGCTTATTCTATTGAAAGAGGGGAATCATGCCAGTTAATAAATTGTACACGGATAGTATGGCCGTTATAGAAAAGGCCATGGGGGTACGGTATGAGCGGCAGGGGCTGATTCAGTCGAATGTCGCCAATATGGAAACCCCAGGCTACCTGACTCAGGATTTTTCATTTGCAAAGGTCATGGAATCCACGGTTCAGAACGGGACGTTGAGCAGGACAAACCCCAGGCATATGGAACTTGATCCCATAGCTGTGGGCAAGAGCCGTGAATTTTATAAGGAAGAACGTCCTGTTGATTTGGATGAGGAGATGATGAAGTTGTCCGAGAATCAACTCATGTATGAAATTGCGGCGAAGCTCATGGCAAAGAAATTCGATGGACTGAAGTATGCCATTGATGAAGGAGGGAAGTAATGGATATCAACACCGCGTTTAAGATAAGTGCATCCGGCCTTAAGGCTGAACGGGCCAGGATGAATGTCACGGCGATGAATCTTGCCAATGCCAATACCACCCGGACGATTGAGGGTGGACCATATAAGGCGAAATCTGTGGTGTTCGGCGCCCGGCCCCTTGAAAATTTTAAAGATACCCTCCACTCATCCCAGGCCCGTTTGCGTACTGTCGAGGTTGTAGAGGTGGTTGAGGATAATAAACCCTTTAAAGAGGTGTATGATCCTTCCCATCCGGATGCGAATGAGCAGGGGATTGTCCAGATGCCGAATGTTGATGTGGCAGAGCAGATGGTGGATATGATCGCCGCAAAACGGGGGTATGAGGCCAATGTCGCGGCCCTTGATGCCGTGAAGAGTATGGCTATGAAGGCCCTTGATATCAGTCGGTAGTTGTAGCTGGTTGACCCCATAAATTAAGCTCTCAGGAATAAAAAGGAATCATCATGAAAACGCTTCCCTTAACCCAGGTTAATCTTGCCCCGTCCGCACTTGCTGCAAAGCCCAAAGGATCAACGGTCACCACCGGTTTTAGTGACATTCTGAAAAAATCACTGGATTCGGTGAACCAGGCCAAAGAGGTTGCCAGCGAAATGCAGGAAGGGTTGGTGACCGGGCAACATTCAAATATCCATGAAACGATGATTGCCATGGAAAAGGCGACCGTGTCGTTCCGGCTTCTCACCAAGGTGCAGCAGAAAGTGCTGAATGCCTATCAGGAAGTGATGAGGATGCAGGTCTAGTCTGTCGCGGGATGACAGGATGCGTATTTTAATCCAAAACTAAATTCAGGCGAAGAGTATGGCTGGAGTAAAAGATGTAGTTGATCAGGTCAAAACCATTGTCGCAAGCTTGAGCCTTGGTCAGAAGGCTATTGCCGGGGGCGTTGTCGGCGCTGTGCTCATCGGTATGCTGAGCTTGAGCTTGATGTCAAGTAAGCCTGAACTGAAGGTGTTGTATGCCAACCTTTCGAGTGGCGACGCGAGTCAGATTGTTGCCAAGTTAAAGGAGCAGCGCATCCCCTATGAGCTTGCCGAGAACGGCACCGCGATCATGGTCTCCGGAGGGGTGGTGTATGAAACGAGATTGGCCATGGCCGGGGATGGTTTGCCACGGGGCGGCGGTGTCGGGTTTGAGATTTTTGATAAAACCAATCTGGGGACCACTGATTTTGTTCAGCGTTTAAATTACCAACGGGCCCTGCAGGGTGAGCTTGCTCGCACCATCAGCACCTTTGAAAAGATCAAGGCCGCCCGTGTCCACGTGGCGCAACCCAAGGACTCGGTTTTTGTGGAGGATTCTAAACCGCCCACAGCCTCGATCAGCGTGACCCTGGCTGGCCGCGGGAAGCTCAGCAAGGATGAGATCCGTGCCATTATTAATTTAGTGGGCAGTGCCATAACCGGTCTTGAAGAGGAGAATATCACTCTGGTGGATACTGCCGGCCATCTTCTCTTCCGCAAAGATTCAGATGAAGACTCCATGCTCTCTGCGACGCAGCTCGAGTATCAGCATAAAGTTGAAACCACCATGCGCCGCAAGCTTGAGACCATGTTTGAAGAGGTCGTTGGTATTAATAAGGTCATAGCCCGGGTCAGTGCCGATGTTGATTTTGATCATGTTGACGTTTCTGAAGAGGCGTATGATCCCGAGGTGCAGATTGTCAGGTCGGAACAGATCCTGGCGGAAAATGATGGCGCTGGTGCGGATCAGCAGGGGATACCCGGGGTCAAGGGGCAGCTTGCAACGTTTACAGAGGCTGGTGCGGGGGGGGATGGCACCGGCGGATTCAGTCGCAGGAATATCACCAAGAATTATGAGATAAGCCGCACCACGACCCGGACAAAGCAGGCGGTGGGGAATATTCGCAAGCTCTCTGTGGCCATTATGGTGGATGGCAATTATAAAGATGTGGATAAAGACGGCGCTGTGTCAAAGGAGTATGAACCCCGGACCGAGGAGGAGCTGGCCGTATTTTTGACCATGGCCCGCAATGCGGTGGGGTATGACCTTGACCGTGGTGATCAGGTGGAGGTGAAGTCCATGCCGTTCTATCTGTCGCGGTATATGGAACCCAAACCGGATGCCTTTGAAAAATACAAGGGGCTCATCAGTCAACTGGCCTTTCCTTTTGTCTTATTGCTGGTGGCGATAGGTTTTGTTATGTTTGTGGTGAAACCATTTTTCCGGCTGATGACGAAGCAGCAATTGGATGCGCACCTTGCGGCCGAACAGGCCGAACGGGAGCTGCATGGCGAAGTGGTGGTGGATGAGGATTATGCGCTGACCCCGCTTGGTGTAAGTGATAAGGAACATATTTATAAATTGGCTCAATCTGACCCTGATCGGGCGGCTGATCTGGTACGACGCTGGCTCAGGGAGGAGATGTAACTCATGGCACAGGATTCAAGTTCTGATGGGCTCACCGGTCCTGAGAAGGCAGCGGTTTTTTTGTTGATGCTCGGGGAGGATTATGCCTCTGATGTCTTTAAGCGTCTGAGTGATGAAGAGATCCGGGCTGTCGGCCGGCAGATGGCCAAGATTGACCGGGTTGACAAGGATGATGTCGCCGCACTGCTCGCTGAATTCAGAGGGGATTCGGGTGGTGATGAGATCTTTCTCTCCGGAGATGACATGCTTGAATCGGCTTTGCGCCGGGCGTTAACGGGCGATAAGGCCGGAGAAATTCTTGATGATATCCGTTCTGACTGGCGTCTGACCCTGTTTACA
>JBFFNY010000086.1:0-6964 GCA_041562955.1 Desulfurivibrionaceae bacterium
AAAGTTAATCATTGTATTTCATGAATAAAAGGTTCCAGAGTACAATTCGGTATTGATAGCAGGTCTGATCCGGCGTAGGATCGGAATAAGGGAACAAGCAGAGCGGTACGGCGTCCAGGAATATCGCGCGGGTGGATTATATACAGAGGTACAGGTCATCCTGCGTGGATACCGGCGGCAGGCTCAAAGAATAGGGTTCAGACCATGTTTTCCGTGCAGCCATGAAAAAAATCATCACAACATTATTACCCCTGTTCTTGTTATGCAACTCTTGCTGTACAAGCGCACTCTGGGAATCGTATGATCCAGACGGCTATATTCAGGTGCGGTATTCCGAGATCACCGAACAGGAGCTGCGGGATAAAGAAATGGATTTTATCAAAGATGAGGCGAACTCATCTTATTATGTCCCCAAATCGAACATGCGCAAACTCTCAGAGTACAGCATACGACTCTTTGCAACCCCTGTAACTGTTGTTGTAGACACCGCGCTCATCGTCATAAGCGGCATAGCTCTTTCCCTGGCGGAAACCACTATTTTAATAACTCCCTGACCCCAAAGGGTAAAAGGGGGTATTGTTGCGGTCCTTGCTCTCCACAGGAACAAGGGCTTTTTTTTTAAACAAGACAACGCGGTGTAATCAATGGCAAAAGACATCCTTTTTATGCTCAACCCCTGGCTTGCGGAAGATGGTTCAGGGCCCTATTATTGCCCGGACTGCGGGGTTGTTGAGGGGTTTCTGTTCTACTCCCCTGAGATCCGTACTGAAATTGAGATCATTACGGTTGAGTTCCCCCGACCCCGCAATCAGATCGTTGAGCTGCTTGGTCTGGAAAACCAGTCCAGCCCTGTTCTGGTGCTCGCTGACGCGGCGCGGGTCCCGGAGGGGGCGCGGCAGAGTCTGACCACCGGTAAATGGTTCATCGATGATGCCGTGCTGATCTGCAATTACCTGGCTGAAAGGTATGACGGGATAGCGCCGCATTCATAATTGCCCGGTTCACGGTAGCCCCAGGGGGCTGGTCAATCCCTTTGTGCATCATTGAAAGGGGTCATGGGTCTGACCCCTTTTGTTTCCTCTTCGTCCCCAGAAAAACATTGAGATGCAGGTCGAGATCACCTCTTCAGCGGACCTCGACAAGTTCCAGTTCCGCAATGAGGGGCATATGATCGGAAGCAACACGGGCCAGTTCATTCTCCGGCACATCAACATCCAGCACCGTGATGTTCTGATCAATGAAAATATGATCAATACGCACAATCGGATACCGGCCGCAGAAGGTGTTCAGCGGCTTGTGTTCTGCCAGTTTTTCCTGAACGTCATCATAGTGTTGGCTCAGCGTCCGGCATACCGGGAAGGTCGGCAACGCATTAAAATCACCGCAGATCAGAGAGGGAGAGCTGCACTCAGGATGGCCCAGCCATTCCTCTCCCAGCAGGGCCTGTATCTGGGCCATGCGTTCGTTGCCCAGCAGGCCGAGATGTGTGTTGATGCATTGGAGCTTTATCCCTTCAAATTCAATCTCGACCCAGATCGCTCCCCGCGGCTCAAGATGCGGCTTGCCAGCCAGTCCCGGCAGCTTGCCGATTTTCACCAGACGCATGGGCAGATGGGTTAAGATGGCATCGCCGTACTGCTCCTCCTCGACCCGGACGGTGGAATGAAAATGAAAATCCATCTGCAGTTTTTTGGCAATGAGGTGGGCCTGGTCAACCCCGCCCGTGCGTATCTTCCCCACATCCACTTCCTGCAGGGCGACAATATCCGGCTTATGCTGGGCTATGACCCGGGCGATACGTTCAGGGGAAATCTTCCCGTCCATCCCGATACAGCTGTGCACATTGTAGGTTAAGACGCGCAGGCGCTGCCCTGCTGCTGTTTGCCGCGCCGGCCGCGGGCCTGATCTTTTTTCCACCCGGCCCAGGTGGCGGCAGGCCGCCTGACGCAGATCGTGAGGCCTGAGGTAGTGACGGTTTTTTCCGGGTACCACTATGTCGTCAGGCAGGACGGCAAAGGCCTGTGTCTCTTCCGGCCCGGCGCCGCCATGGGAACCGTTTTCGAAGGGGAAGGAATAGGGCGGCAAGCCTTTACGCCAGCCGCAGAGTACAAAATCTCCGGTGTCGGGATGATGGCAGAGTTCAATCAGGTCTGTTCCCGCCTCTTCAAGAAAAGGATGGTCAGCCCCCAGAACCGCTTCAACCTGGTCCGGAAGAATAAACTCCCCTTCACTGGTCCACGCCTTTGCCCCGCCGGGCCCATGGGGCGCGAGAACCAAGGGCACACGGGCCTTGTTGGCCAAAGTTGCGGCAAGGCGATCCGCATCAGCCTGCAGAAGGGGAGACGCCAGATAGACCAGGGCCACGGGTCCCATGGACGTGACCGACACCGGTCCATTCCCGGGAGGGACGGTCTGTTCCTCTTGAACCGGAAAAAGCCTCTGGATTTTCCTGCCGCCCAGCTGCCTCACCCGTTGTGACTGAATTCCTCCGGCTGGGGTTCTGTCTCGCGGTGCCACCAGGCCGGTCACCGCTTCAGTCACCGCCTCCTCAATGGTCTTATTATGTTCCTTGGCATAGGATAAACACTCCTCCTGGCCATGATCAGAATAGATCCACACATCGTAACTGCGGCGGTTGGAACGTTTGGATGCCCGCCAGATCCGGGCAATGGCATCATCAATGCCGCGCAGGGCCCAGTGGGCGAAGAGCGAAGATGGTCCACGGCGGTGGGCATGTTCATCGTAACCGATAAAGTTCAGGTGGATAATCGGCAGACCTCGGGCAATATCGATCTTGGTGCCGATGGTGATCAATTCCCGCAGCAGAATGGAGATTGCCACCCGGGTGGGGATAAACTTGATCTCTTGCCGGAGGCTGTGCCCGCGGAAAAGTCCGACGATGCAGTCTGACAGGGCCAGAAAAAACTCGACAACCAGCAGAACCGTCGCCCGGACAAAGCTGTACAGATGGGAAAAAAGAAGAATGAAAAAAAGGACGGGAGGGGCTTTGCTGAACAGATCGCCCCACCCCAATGCCGAGGGACAGAAATGGGCCTCACTGGCACCACCCGTGTAGATCCCGGAATAGATGCTCCCCCCCTGCAGCAGGGGTGTGCCTTTCTTCTCCAGTCGCGCCTCGACAGAGGCTGTCGGGCCGGGATCATACATGCAGACGATGTTGCCGCTCTTGTTGTCCCTGAAGCTAAACGCGGGCACCGCACCCCGGACACCGTAAAAAAGTTCACCCTGCACCGCAGGTGTGGAGGAGGGCAGGCCCGAGTAATGACGGTGCAGCCTGTACCGCTCATTGTCGAGCAGGCTGCATAAAAAGGGCATCTTGTTTTTCTTGAGAGCCCGCAGAAGCTGGGTGTGGGAAAGGCCGTCAACCTGGATCATGACAAGGCCCGGTTCCGTGGCGGTTTTTGCGGATTTAGTCAGCCGCAGCAGGCGGATGGCCCGTTCACTCCGGCTCAGCCGCCTGCGGATTTTGCGGTACAGTTTTTCTAGACGGAAGATCATGACCTTACCCGGGTTCGTCTTCTGAGCTCAGGGCCGCATCGGCCGCATCAATGACATTCTTGATGATGCGCCACTCGATGCTGATCAGCCGCTGCAGACCCTGCCAGGTGGTGTAGTGCTTTTCCTTGCCGCTGGCGCAGCCGCTGGTCAGAACCTCCTCATAATGGGCCAGCGCCGAGGCGGCGGTCTGTTCCATGGAAAATTTTTCTGCCGTGTGCAGGGCCGCCTGGCGCAGCTCTTTCTTCTTCTCGGCCGGCAGGGAGAAGGCCCAGTGCAGTGCATCGGTAAACGGTTCGATGGCGTCGCCGTACAGGAGTCTGCCGTTTTCCCCATCCACTACAACTTCACGCACTCCGGGGGCATCCAGGGCCAGAACCGGGGTGGAGGCAGCCATGGCTTCAGTCAGAACCATGCCCTGGGTTTCACTTTTGGAACTGAAAACAAACAGATCCATGGCGCTGTAGGAACTGGCCAGGAACGGATGGTCCAGGGCATGGACGATATGCAGGCGGTCCTGCATATTGTGGTCTGAGAAGATGCGGCGCACCACCTGCTCGGACGGCCCGACGCCGACGAGCAGGAATCGCGCCTTGGAGTTGGACTTCATGTATTCGACAACCGCCCGGGCGAGGAATTCCAGGTTCTTCTCCGGGGCAAGCCGGCCCAGATGACCTATGACAAAGGCGTCCTGCGGTATTTCCATGATGGCTCTGAAGCCGGAACCGCTGCCCCGGGAAAATTTATGACAATCCACCCCGGTCGGCACAACGCTGATGGGGGTCGTAACGCCACGCTCCTCAAGGATCCGGGCCACACTCTCGCTGGGAGCAAAAACCATATTGCAGAGATTGGCGTAACTGGTTGACAGGGCGATGGCAAACTGCTGCAGTTTGGTGGAATTCCCCGGCACATAATGGGTGTACTGCTCATACATGGTGTGATGGGTAAAGACCAGGGGCAGATCATGCATCTTCGCGATCCGCAAGGCGGTGCCGCCGAGCAGGAACGGATGGTGGGAATGAATCAGATCCGGCGCAAAATCGTCAATTGCCTCGGACAGCAACCCCGGAATGGGAAGCACCACTGAAAAATCGGAGCCGTTAAAATTCTGGACAGCAGGAACCCGTACCACATCTGATTCTTTTTCCGGCATCTTCTCATAGGTCGGGGCGACGACAAGGACCTGATGTCCCAGTCTCCGGAATTCCGCGCTGAACCCCTCAACCGAGCGGGCCACCCCGCCAAGATGCGGGGTGAAGGTATTCGTCATCATGAGAATCTTCATAGCTCTTTCTCCAGTTCCACCGTGCTCAGGTTCTGGCCCGGTTCGACGCGTTGCGGGGCAAAACCGGGCAGCCGGACGAGGATTTCCGGCGATTCACCATGCCACTTGCCCTGCCATGAAACCCGAACCGTCCCGTGGTCTTTGTTGCCTCTCTTCTCAATGGTCAGAGACAGGGTGCCAAAGGAGGTCGGCGCCGGCCCGAATTTAATGATGCCCTTGTCCTTGAACCATTCCTGAAAGACACCGGAGCCCAGCACCAGCAGGTCTTCTTCCTCCCGCACCAGGGAATTGCGGATCATGGCAATCCATTCCGCCGCCGCCCAGGCATGCTGGCCGTCTCCCATGCAGCCGCCGCGGGTCCGCGGGTGGATCGCCTCGGGCCATTGACCGGTGGGTGAGGCCATGGCCGCCACCGCATCAATCAGGGGCTGGCACCGCATATCCCCGGCCCGCAGCAGAACCTGGGCCATATGCAGCGTGAGATAGGCGTTGAGGCCGGAATGAATCATGTCCTGGAAAAAGCCGTCGTCCACCAGACAGTTTTCCAGCAGAAACTCCACGGTGTTGCCCAGGCGGATGTCGTCCGGCGAACAGAGCTGCAGCGGATAGCCTATGACCAGGGAGCCGATGGCGCCCGCATCCATGCGCCGGTAGGGCGAGGCCGGGATGATCGGCCGGCCGAGATCACCGCTCACCTGGTCGATGCTGTGGTCCACATCCCGGTGAAAGGCCGCAGCCTGCCCGGCAAACCGTTCGCTCTCCTCCGTCTCACCAATTCGGCCCAGAAGCCAGGCTGCGGCCTCCAGTCCGGCGACCCCCCAGAAGTCATCCCAGTAATAATAGTCATTGGGGCCGAGATGCTCAGCACTGAAACCTGGTGGCAGGAGGCCGGAGTGGTAGGAGTTCTCGACGTTTTTCAGCCGTTTGCGCTCGATCCATCTGCCCCCCGGCCGGATCGCCTTCAGCCATACACTGCTGGGAGGTCGGCCGCTGCATTCACAGAACCGTTTCATGATCCACAGCACTTCACCGTTGGCATCCCACTCCCCTTCCTGGGAATGGAAATAGCCGTTTGCCGCCTGCCCCTGTGGGAACCGGTCGATCACCTTTTCCGCCCGGCTGACCAGTCCGGCGCAGAGCAACCCATGGGCGATAAAGGCCGCGTCCCTGAACCAGAACCGTTTATAGGTGAAGGGGCCGGGATAGGCCTCATGGGGTGAGAGGAGGATGAGGGTGCGCACCGCGGCATCATAGAGAAACTGCATCCTGGCATCCGGCACCTCGAGTTTGCAGTGTTCCTCGAGACTTTGCGGCCAGCTGACCGGGTGCTGTTTTTTCCTGACGGACTTTGCCTCGACCAGGGGAACCGTCACCCTGAGCTCCCGGTCGGTTGCCGGCATGATTTTGAAGAGTGCGGCTGCGGTCAGCAGACCGACATTGCAGGTCTCACGCTCCTGCTGCTCCGGCTCAAAGAGATGACGCGAGACATCGCCCTTCCTGTAGTTTGCCATATAATGGCGGTCTGCCGGCTCGCTGAAAACGACGCGGTCGGTGTCACCGATGGACCAGCCCGAGCGGTCAGGCAGGAGTGACGCCTCGTGGATAAAACTTATCCCTTCCGGATTGTAGGGCCGCAGCGCGACAACCAGCCAGGCCGGATCCGGTGAAGATCCCTTGAGCTGCAGCTGAAAAAACGGCTGCCCATGTTCCATGACCACCTGGGCCCGGGAAAGGAGGCTGAGCCCGTTGTCGGTTGTTACCGTGTCAATGGCCAGATCGTCCCGGATGTCAAGGGTCTGGGTCACGTCCTTGAGACGGGACGGCAGGAGAATCCGGTCCGGACTGGCGGTGATCCAGCAGTCCAACGACCAGCCGTCATATAACGGGGTGACCAGCCCGTGCGGATCAACAATGGGGTATTGGTCAAAATCGGGCAGCCCCACCGCCGTCCAGTTGCGATGGGTGAGGTTGATGTGGGTGATGGAAAAGGCCCTGGGGATGAAGGACCGGCTTTTAGGGTTGAACTGCTTTTCAACCCAATAGGGCCATACCCAGTCGAGATTATGCTGGATGACACGGCTGTTGATGAGGCCGCGGGCGTGCAGGACAACGCCGGCGCGCAACAGTTCGATCGGTTCGGCGACCTCGGAGGGCTGGGCA